>NZ_JBMPPJ010000010.1:0-228225 GCF_049339865.1 Undibacterium sp. TC9W
TTTCGCCAGCTCTTTGGCCAGCGCCTGCAGTTTGCTTCTTTCCATTGCGTTTGTCGTCATTTTGGCAATTCCTCATTATAGGAGCTTCATCTGCCAGAATTACTTACACACTTTTATTTACAGGCTCCCGCCCATTGCCGGATAGCTTATGGATGGTCGTGCCGCCTGCCAGACCTGGGCATCCCCGCTTCCCTGTTCCAGTAATCCAGCCAGGTCATAGTGCTGGCCATCAGCCTGATTGGCCTGGCGAGCCAGTTGCCAGGCATCTTCGCTGGTATTTCTTAATCATTATATTTGCCGTTCTGCAGCATAAGTTTCTCTAAATTCTCTGAACTTTAGGAAAATTGAAGCATCTACCACTCTTTCCACACAACAAGCTTCATAGCCAGGACATACCATGTCACGTACCCTTATCTCTCTTGCTCTTGCCAGCCTGTTCACCAATATGCTGGCAACGCCTGCTTATGCACAAAATACAAGTGCAGGCACTAACAGCACAATCAACGCAAATAAACTGCAATCGGGCATTGATTTGCAGTGGATGGATAAAAACGTCAGGCCACAAGATGACTTTTACCAGCACATGTCAGGCAAATGGCTGGCGACTGCAGAAATACCGGCTGACCGTGGCCGCTTTGGTTCATTTGACCAGTTGCGTGAGCTGTCAGAACAAAGGTCTTACGACATCATCCAGGCCCTAGCTGCCAACAAGCAATTGACGGCTGGTTCCAATCAGAAAAAAATTGCTGACCTGTTTAACAGCTTCATGGATGAAGCCCGCGCCAACGAGCTTGATATCAAACCACTGCAAAGCCAGTTTGCCCGCATCGATGCCATTACCGATAAATCAAAACTGCCAGCCTTGATGGCAGAACTCAGCAAGCTTGGTGTCAACACGCCTGTTGCGGCGGGCATTAACCAGGATGCGCGTGACTCCAGCCGCTATGCGGTATATCTGAGCCAAAATGGCCTGACCATGCCTGATCCTGATTATTATCTGAAACAGGATGATGCGAAGTGGCAGGGTTTCCGCGACGCTTATCTCAAACATCTGGAAAAAATGCTGGGTATGAGCGGCCAACCCAAGCCGGAACAAGGCGCAGCCGCCGTCATGGCGTTGGAAACCGAGATCGCCAAAATACAATGGACCAAGGTAGAAAACCGGAAACCGGTTAAAACCTATAACAAGATGGACATGAAACAGCTTGAGCAATTAATGCCTGGCTTTGACTGGGGAACTTATTTCAATGAGACAGGCATGGCAGGCAAAATGGATTATGTCATTGTGCGTCAGCCTGATTTTTTCAGTAACCTGGCCAAGGTCCTTGCAACCACCCCGCTTGATACCTGGAAGACTTATCTGAAATGGCAAACCCTGAACACCTATGCACCTTTCCTCAGCCAGCGCTTTGTCGATCAGGATTTTGAATTCACCAGTAAAACTTTGCGCGGTGTCCCGGCCAATCAGGCGCGCTGGAAACGTGGCGTAGGCCGGGTGGAAGAAGCTCTGTCAGAAGCACTGGGGCAATTGTATGTGGAAAAATTTTTCCCGCCTGAGAACAAGACACGCATGCAAACCATGGTCAACAACTTGCTGCTGGCCTATAAGCAAAGCATAGAAACCCTAAGCTGGATGAGCCCGGAAACCAAGAAAGAAGCCCTGACCAAACTGGCCAAATTCAATTCCAAGATAGGCTACCCTGATCAATGGCGCGACTACAGCAAACTGGCCATTGCCAAGGATGATCTGGTCGGCAATATCATACGTGGCCGTGAATATGAATATCAGCGGCAGTTGACAAAACTGGGCAAACCGGTCAGCCGTACTGACTGGGGCATGAGCCCACAAACCGTGAATGCTTATTACAATGCACGCCAGAATGAAATCGTCTTCCCGGCAGCGATATTGCAGCCACCATTCTTTAATGCGGCAGCCGACGATGCCGTCAATTATGGCGGCATAGGTGCAGTCATAGGACATGAAATCAGCCACGGTTTTGATGACTCTGGCAGCGAGTTCGACGGAGATGGCAATTTGCGTGTATGGTGGACCAAGGACGACAAGGCCAACTTTAGCAAACTGACAACCGCCATGATTGCCCAGTACAGCGCCTATAGCCCGCTGCCGGGCTACAAGGTCAATGGTGCGCTGACTCTGGGTGAAAATATTGCTGATAATTCCGGCCTGTCGATCGCTTACAAGGCCTACCAAATCTCACTGGGTGGCAAGCCAGCGCCAGTGATTGATGGCTACACCGGCAACCAGCGTGTCTTCATGGGTTGGGCACAAGTCTGGCGCGGCAAATCACGCGATGGAGAAACCATACTCAGGGTGAGTACTGATTTCCATTCCCCCGCCGAATTCCGCGGCAACGGTCCCTTGACGAATTTGCCAGAGTTTTACTCTGCTTTTGGCGTCAAGGAAGGCGATAAGATGTATGTTGCGCCTGAAAAGCGCATCACTATCTGGTAATTAATATTCAGACAAAGGTGGGCAGAAATGCCCCCTTCTTTATGGAAATAGCCATAAAATAAGATGTACATTTACCTGAAGGCAATTGTCGGTACAGGCTTTTACAAAAAACGGGCGGAAGCTTATCAGTGTCGCAATGACGATATAGTCCGGCTGTGGCAAAATAGCCGGGATTGAATTTCCATCGATGAAAGCAAATTTATGAGTTTTGTACGCCGTGTCCAGCAAGATAAGTATGATGTCTATGATAAAGAAGACGTGCATGCGCGCTTAAATTTCTTCAAGAATCTGCAAACCATCACGAATGCCATCCATTCGACCAGCAATATCGAGCAAATCATGCTCGATCTGTCGCACGATATCTGCGATCTGTTTGATTGTGAGCGCCTGACGCTATATTCGGTCAACTACAAGAAAAATGCCATCGAATCCAAGGTCAAAACTGGTTTGACCTCATTCAAGGATTTTGCTCTGCCTATCTCTGAAAAAAGTGTGGCTGGCTTTGTCGCCATGAGCAAGCAGACCGTCAATATTCTGAATGTGTATGACGAAACTGAACTCAGGAAGCATTCGCCCAAACTGGAATTTTTGCGCCGTGTTGATCAACGCACAGGTTTTCGCACCAAGCACATGCTGGTCGGCCCGCTGATTCATGAACAAAGCAATGAATTGCTGGGTGTGCTGCAACTCATCAACAACCGCAATGATTGCCAGTTCCCACCACTGCTGGAAGAAGGCTTCAAATACCTGCGCAACACCCTGGCCGTGGCTTTCGCACAGCGCCTGATGTCACCGCAGGTGATTCATACCAAATTTGATTCACTGATCAAATCATCGATACTGTCGATACCTGAACTGGGTCTGGCTGCGCGTGCAGCACGCCGCAAGGGTGTGGACGTGGAAGAAATCCTCATTGATGAATTTGAAGTCAGCCTGACGGATATAGGCAATTCTCTGGCGACATTCTTTGAATGTGAATACCAGCCTTACAAGGCAGACCGTGCCCGCCCGGAGGCCCTGAAAAACTTCAAGCGCGCCTACGTAGAAGATCATCATTGGGTCATCCTCGAAGAGAACGCTGACAGCCTGACCGTCATGACGACAGACCCTGAGCGTGTCATGGCTTCACGTATCGTGCATAGCCTGTTCCCTATCGCAAAAATACAATACGTGGTGACGACACAAAGAGAATTCAGACAAACGGTGGATCAGTTCTTTGGTGATACCGAAACTGCTGCCGCTGCTGCCGAACAAACAGCGCAGGATGCAATTGATACTGTCTCTGCCTCAGAAAAAGCTTTGATCGCACAGGTCAGGGAAACCATACAGGACGCCTTTGCCAAGAGTCATCCTGAATTCCAGATTGACGTGCGCTCACGCGAAGACAAGACTGTCAGCCGTATGCACAAGGACGGCTCTGTACAACGTATCGCAGGCCAGGTCATTGTTGATTTTCATGTCGATTTTCTTGATACCGGCATGAATACAGCAGCATAAAATACTGCGCATTGCTAAAACGCCACGGTCAGAAATGAACGTGGCGTTTTTTGTTTAAGGAGCAGCTTCAGACAGTTTTTGCAAATCAGGCCGCTGTCGCGCTATCTGTTGCCAGACTTGCCTGGCCTCGGCAAAAGCGCGCCTGCTTTGCAGCATGGCGGCATACATGACCCAGTCTTCAACGCCTGCATTGCCTTCTGGCTTCAATTCATTGAGGCTATTGGTTTCTGCCTTGCTAGCCATTTTGAATTCAGCCCTGGCGGTATATGTCTTGCCATCTTTGGGCGAGACGTAAGCAACTTGCCAGCGATAAGTTGTCCCCTCTTCCAGCTTTATCTTCTCTGGTAATTGCCAGTTATTCTCTCGGGTTTTTTCTGTGATGACGGTCTTTTCATCCATGTCCTGGATGCTGATTTCAAAGTCAGCAGTTTCTGCAGAAATCCAGCTAAAGCCGGGGCGCTGGCCCAGCAACAGGGAATTGTTTTCTGGTGTAACGGCAACGATGCGCGGTGGCACCTGGCGCATACGCACGGCACCGGCAATCACATTGCTGGTTTCCGCAGCACGCACGAGTCTTTCTGCCATGGGCCGCACTATCGCTTTTTGCCCTAGCAGGCTGGTGACGCCGTCTTTTTCTATGCTTACCGTTGCAGGACCTGTCAGTTGATATACGGAGCGTGTCGCATATAAGGACAGCGAAGCCCTGGCACCTGTCTCCAGCGTAATTTGCATTTTCGGTTGCAGGTAAGCCAGCAATTGCAGTTTGGATGTCGCTCCATTGACTTCCATCTTGCCATTGCCCTGTACGTCCAGCACCATGCCCAGTGCAGCTTCAGCACGTGCCAGGCCGCAAGTCAGCGCTGCGACGAGACTGACTATAATCGCCAGATAGGTTCTCAATCCACTCATACTTTTTTTCATCATCACACTCATCAATTAAATTGCGGTATTTAAATTTCAGTAACAACAGATACCGGCTGCCAACCCCAAACGGCAATGGCAGAACGTCCCTTGAGGTTTTTATCACCGAGCGGGGTCAGCGTGTCAGCTTCTTCAAGGCTGGCAAGCACGGCCTCCGAACAAACGACAGGATAACCCACGTCCTTGCACAAGCCCTCTATCCTTGCTGCGGTGTTGACTGTGTCACCTATGGCCGTATATTCGTGCCGCTCTGCTGAACCAACCTGGCCAATGACTGCATCGCCCGCATGCAGGCCTATACCTATCTGCAATGCAGGCTTGCCTTCTGCCGCAAATTCCAGGTTCAATGTATCCAATGCAGCCAGCATCGCCTGCGCGGCATTGAAGGCATTTTGTGCTGGATTGTCGAGTCGCTTGGGTGCGCCAAAAAATGCCATCATGCCGTCACCAATAAACTTGTCTATGGTACCGCCATGTTCATGCACAGGCTTGCTCATGACGGCAAAATAGCGATTCAAGAGACTGACCACATCCTCTGCCTGTGCATGTTCACACAAAGTGGTGAAACTACGGATATCAGAAAACAAGACACAAACATGCAAACGCCTGCTTTGTGAAGTCTGGTCTATACGCCCTTCAACTATCTCCTGCATGACAGCCGGGCTGACGCGGCCAGAAAAAGCCTTGCTCAGCCTTTGCTTGTCGATGTAATGCTGCCAGGCTTGCCATGCACTGCTGCTGCTCAAAGCCAGCAAGCCAGTCAGAAAAGCGGCCGTTGGCGGCACCCATACATCATATTGCATGGCGATGCTGCTGGCTGCGAACAGACCCACAGGCGCCACTGCAAACACCAGCACTTTAATGCGTATGCTGCGACCCAGCCAGAACAGGGCAAACAAGGCAGACAAAGCAAACAGACTGAGCGTGCCAGCCTGCTGCAATAAACGCTGATTCAGTATGCTGCGTAGTAACTGCGCGTGTGCCAGTACACCAGGATTAGGATCATTTACTGGCAACCAGGCTGCCAGTGACACTGGCAAATCCACCAGATCAGTCGCATCCATGGTGGCACCGAGCAAGACGACTTTGCCTGCAAAACGTTTTTGTAATTCTGCTGTTTTACCCTGCCCGGCAAGCTTCAAGACTTCTTGTAGCGGGACATATTTGAAGCGCTCACCGAGACGGTAATTGATCAAACCATTCCAGTCCTGTCGTACACCTGCTGCTGCCGCTATCTCAGTCGCCAGGCCGCGTTCACTGCGGTCAGGCTGGCAATCACGCCCCGGAAAGCGGCGTATGCGCTGATCACTGTCGCGACAAAATTCAGCTGAGGCAACAGCCTGAAATTGTTCGCCCTGCATGCCCAGTACAGCTGCGTAATCCACCTGGATATCGCGGTAATGCGCATGCTTCAAATCCCAGATTTTGGCAGTAACCAGCGGCGTGGTCTGTATGCTGTCGAGCAGACCACCCAGCAATATTTTATGAAAATCAACCGCGTCCTTGCGGGTAGAAATGAGACTGTCAAAGCGCTTTTCAGGCAGGCTTAAATCCATGCCTACTACTTTGGCTCCCGCCTGGTTCATGGCTTTCAGAAAATTGGCCAGATGCTGATGATTCAGGCTCAGTGGCTCATCGACTTCATCAAGAAAGGCCTCATCTATTCCCACTACAACGGGGTCTATGGCTATTTTTTGAGGAGAGTATTCACGCGACAATTTGAATTGCAGGTCGAGAATTTTATTGTCTATCGCTATGACCGCTGGCAAACGCAGCAAGATTGCAGCCACAACAAGCAGCACCAGCAAACCCAGCACTTGCAGCAAGCGCGGGGTAAAAAAATCCTGCAGGCGTCTGGACTTGGTCATGGCAACTTAATATCTCAATAAACCAGTGGCTGTGGGCAATAAACCGCCTCTTCCGACCAGACTCAGGGAACTACCGCTGCCCAGCCTGCACAAGTCTGCCGCCAGGTCAGCAAAATCATAAGTCTGCGCATTCAAGTTCACCAGGCTGGCAGAGAAATCGACTTGCGGGCTACTCAATCTGACAGCCCCGTTCACGCCATCAGGTGCCGCTGCCTGTATCAAATTCTTGCCACTACCGTCAAATTTTAATGGCGCACCGCCAAGCAGCAATTGATTACCGCTGGCGATGGTGGCGTTCACCTGTATGTTCACATTACCACCACTGGCAGCCTTGGCCGCAGTATTTGCCTGGACAAAACCACTGCGCAGTATCAAGGCTGGTGCACTGATGCTGATGTCACCGCCATTACCGGTCTGCAAACCTGTCACGGAGGTAGTGATTTGTGAGCGCTCAAGTATCAAAGCGCCTTTACCCTGTACCGTAATTGCACCGCCATTACCATCAAAAGCACTGGTGTTGATATTACTGTTTTTGGCAAGCAGGCGGTGACCGTAGTTGAGGCGAATATCACTGGCCGCCACATTGCCGCTGGCAGAAGCAGTAATCTGCGCTTGCTGCAATGTGATATTTGAGGCATCAATTGCCAGCAGGGTCTTGGCTGGCAATTTGTCGGCGCTGACCTGGGCAGCATTGCTAATTGATACTATGCCCTGATCGATGTTCAGGCTGTCTGTCGCCTTGATATTCACATCGCCGGTATAACCGCTGGATGCAGCACCGGCTTCAGAACTGATGATGGCATTGCTATCTACACGAATTTTACTGGCATTGACATTGACTTCTCCCGCCTTGCCTCTGGCATAGGCACTTGATGAAATCAATGCTGCATTGCTCATCTGCAGTTGGCCCGCCGTGACATTCACGGTCCCCGCATTGCCGACCGACCTGCTGGTAGATTCATCACCGGCATTAGCGCTGCTGAAGATACCGGTACTCAAGACCTTGGGATTCACCTCATCATCCTTGACAGAATTACTGAGTTTGCCATCCAGGCTGATGTTGGCGGCATTGACCTTCACCGTACCAGCTGAACCAGTGGTATAACTGGTCGTGGCCGACGATATCTGACCACCATCCTTCAATGACAGATTGCCTGCCACATTGACAGCTACATTTCCTGCATTGCCTTGTGCCTGCGTGCCAGCATCACTATAGATGCCAGTCGCCAGGCTCTTGCCATCAATATCAAGGCTGGCAGCATCAATGCTGACGCTGCCGCCATTGCCGACAAAATGGGTGGCTGAAGAAATCCTGGCACCGTTTTGTATCTGCAAAGACTGGCTGGTCTTGACTGCGATATTGCCCGCATTACCCGTGCCTATGGTTTCTGCCAGAATGCCGCTGCCGTCACCATCCAGAGCCACAGAGTTGGCAGCCACATTGATAGAACCGCTATTGCCGCGTGTATAAGTCGTGGTGGATATACGCCCTCCACCAGCCAGTGATAATTTACCTGTCAGGCTAACATCAATATCACCGCCATTACCACCACGGAAGCTGGCTGAGGTACGGAAATCACCCGCGTCACTATAGATGCCCGCTTCCAGCCCCTGACCATCAACGCTCAGGCTATTGCCAACAAACCTGATCTTGCCAGCCTGCCCTGCATCAAATGCCGAGCTTGAAATACCCCCCTCAGAAAATATGGAAGTGGCCCCGCTGACATTGACACTGACATTACCGGCATTGCCAGCAGCGCCAGAAATACTGTTGATGCCGGTAGAGACACCGTTGCCATTGATCAGCAATTCTGCCGCAGTGACTTTGACATCGGCACCCTGCCCCACAGAATAAGTAGCGGAAGAGATTTGTGCGCTGTTCAATATGCTGAGCTTGCCTTTGGCAGTGGCCTCAACATTACCAGCATTGCCTGACCCTTTATTGGTAGTACTGAGCAATCCCGTATAAGGGCCATTGGCCTCTGCACCATCCAGCATAATGTCGCTGGCATTCACACGCACATTGCCAGCATTGCCTGAGGTATAGCTTGATGAGGAAATGACAGCACCATTCAGGATATTGAGTTTGCCAGCCACATTGATGTCAAGATTGCCTGCATTGCCATAAGCCTCATTAGCCTGGCTGAAAATACCTGTTACCTGGCCCTTGCCATCCATACTGACACTACTTGCATCCAGCTTGATGGAACCGGCATTGCCAGAACTGAAGGTAGAAGTCGAAATGCGGCCAGCATTGACGATGCTGAGCTGCTGGTTTGCCGTAATAAAAATGTCACCTGATTTGGCGCCGCCATCATTGGCATTGCTGAAAATGCCAGTAGGCTTGCGCGCATCCTGGCCGTCAATCAGAATATTCCCAGCCTGTACTCGCACTTGGGCGCCATCGACATTGCCATTCACCGACGCATTGATGCTGCCGCCATTGAGGATACTCAACTTGCCACCCGCTGCAGGCAAATCACCGGCAAAACCAACTTCCAGCTTGCTCTTGCCCACTGCAGCCACACGCACTGCCGCGCCGGGTGCAAGCAAGCTGGAGTCATTGATCGTGATATCGCCAGCGGCCAAGCTCAGCGCTTGTTGCGGGCGGACATTGACAGTCGCGCCATTTTTGAATTCGATAGTGGCAGAATTATTACCCAAAAATCCAAAAGCTTCAGGCGCGGCTGCAGACAGAGTACTGGCTTTCGCCGTATCGACATAAAAATTTCCATCGGCAAATTTCACATAATCTGCAGTACTGATATGCAAACCTGCAGGTACATCAATGGCAGCCCCGGCGCCAACAATCACACCAGCAGGATTGATGAAATAAAAATGCGGCTGGTTACCCGCAGTTGCACTGAGTTTCAACAAACCATTGATATTCGAGGATGCGCCGCCAGTGACACGGGCTATGACATTTTGCAACACCGTCGTAGTGGTGAAAGTGGCAGACTCACCATTTTCTATACTGAAGTTTTTAAAGCTGTGAAATAAATTACCGCCTTTGGTTGTACCCAGGCTTTGTGGTACAACAAAATTGCCACTGAGGTTTTGTACGGCACCAACTGTGCCGTCCGTGGTGGCACCAGCGTAAACAAATACAGGCATACTTCCAAAAGCCAAGGACAGGCTTACTCTGACAAGGCTTAATCTGAGCAAGCCCACCTTATGTAATTGCTTAGACTTCATAACCAGCTCCCGACCATGATGAATGGTGCCCAATAAAATGGATGACTGAACTGATTATTCTTCATCAATTCCAATTGTGCCTTTTGCAAAGCCTGCGCCTTGCTCGTGACGGGTTCTGCCAGGCGGCGGTAAAACTGACCCATCAGCAAAGTCGCCGCATCATCAGATACGGGCCACAATGAACCCAGGGCACTCCTGGCCCTGGCTTTGAGAGCTGCGCCACTCAAACCCAGTGGTGCCCTGTCATCACCCTCTGCCGTTTCACAGGCTGATAATGTTAATAATTCCAGCTCCTGATTTTTCATACTGCCTGCCCGTAAAAAACCTTGCAGATTATCCATGGTGATCAAGTCATCATGCGCCATGACAAAGGTGCTGTCGGCAGTGCCACCAAACACACCGTGCGAAGCAATGTGCACAATCTGGTAATCACCTGTTTTGACTTTTTGACTAAATGCAGCGACGGTAAATTTCGCATTCAACAAAGTCTGGCTACTGGTCAATTTTTCCAGTGTGCGGATTTCTTCATCGACGCCAGCGAGCGCCAGCATTTGTTGCAATTGCTGGTGTTGTTCTGGCTTGTTCAGGATAACAGTTTCGCTTGTCTTGGGGATGTTACGCAGGCTACGCGTCAGCACGGCCCTGGCAACTTGCCTGCCATTTGCAGTCGTTTGTGGATTAGCTGCCAGCAATTGCTCAACCATTGCACCAGGCAATTTATCAACCACAGCACCTGGCTCACTCATGCCCGCCAGCAGCGTTTTATATGTAGTGTCACCACGTTTGCGCGCACTGGTATTCGTCAGACTCAAAGCAGGCACTACGGCGATCGCATATTTTTCTATGGCAAATTGCTGGCCATCATGCAGGGCGGCAAAGGGTAATAAACGCAACACACCGTCAGGAACAATGACGAGTGTGCGTATGCCTTGTTGCGTGAGTTCAGCATCAACAGGTGCCAGCAAGGCCTGGTACAGCCGCTTGGCCTGCGGTTTGAATGAGAGGTTATCTTTCAGGATATTGCCGAAATCCAGTACATCTGCACGCATCTTTGCGACAGACATAGTGATGCTATGGCGGTACATGCCCTTGCTTGTTTCCAGCAAAAGCTCAAGCCTGTCGGGCAAGATGATGGGATACAGTATTGCTGTATCATGTGCAATCACATCATTCTTGCCAGTCTTACGATTGGCCCTGGCAGTATCAACAGCGCAGCGGTCGCCGAGATAGTCTTGCAATTCTGTTTGTTTGAGCAATTCCAGCACATCGCGGGCGCGACGCAATTGTGCATTTTTTTGTACATCATCCAGTTGCGCCGATGTCTGCAATAGCAAATCTGCCAGCCCCAGATACACTGGCTCCAGGGTTTCGCGGAACGACGAACGGCCATCCTGATATTCGACCGGTATGTCGGTGCGTATTGCTTCTATATGCTCAAGCGCTCTTTGATAGGCGGCGATTGCCTCAGTATTTTTTGCTTGCCCCCGCAAGATGCGGCCATGGCGCCATTCGATATTGATGAGCAGGTCATGCGCTTCCTGGCCCTGTGAAACCAGCAAAGCCTTGTCTGTCAAGGCGAGGGCGTCATCGTAGCGTTGTGCATCTTCGTAAAGCTGTGCAAGCTGGTCCAGCGCTTCCAGTTGCAATCGTGCCTGGCCCTGCTTTGCAGTTAGTTTGTGCGCATGGTCGAATGCCTGGAAAGCCAGGTTCTGCCCTTCTGTGCCCAAAGCCCTGGCTTGGACGCCAAGATTCAGGCTATAGCGGGCAGCTTGTGGCTGTTCTCCTGTTTGTATCAGTTGCTGCCACAATGCCTGCAGGTCTTTCACGCTAGCTGCCGGGGTCAGATTTTTTACTTCCAGCTTTTGCCGGTTCAGTCCGACACTGATCGCGATTGCGGCATCCGATGGTGCCAACTGTAGCGCCGTATCATAATAGTAACGCGCCTGTTCTGCATGCCCCTGTTGCTGCTGCCAGTTGCCAACATCAATCGCATATCCAGCCTTGTCCAGTTTATTGCTGGCGTGATCAAAGGCAAATACCAGGTAGGGTTCCGCCTTGGCAACCTGATGCATCTGCACATAAGTCTGTGCCAGTGCAGATGCTGCCTTGACTTTATCCGCTGTCTGATCCGCTCTGGCGTAAGCAGTTTGTAGTACGGACAATGCCTGCGTGTAACTACCGCTGGCACATTCACGCACGCCCTGATCCAGCGCGGCATCGTTTGCAGATGCGGCCAAGTGAACAGACATTGCCAGTACACTGGCAATCAAGATACATCTGGCTGGTGAGGCAAATTTCTTACGCATATGCCGCACTCTCAAAATAAATGGTAAGTCAATTGGGCATGCACGCCATGGTCTTGCAAGTTGCCATTGCTCTGCCCCGGCAAAGTAATGAGCTTCCTGGTCAGGAACAAGTCGGCTGCCCAGTTTTGCCATTGCCAGTTCATACCCACGCCTATCGAGGCCAGTCTTTGTGCAGCCTCGCCCTGGTTGCTGGCTGTCGCCAGATCAGTAAAGGCAATCAGCTTGAATTTGTGCCCCGCCTCTAGCCACACTGGCAAGGGGTAATGGTATTCTGCATTCAATAACCAGGCACGGTCACGTACGACAGTGTTTTCTCTGTAACCGCGAACGGTAGCGACGCCACCCAGCGAGAATCTTTCCATGGGCAATAAACGGTCTGGTGTTTGCTGCGCAGAAGCGCGTAAAATTATTTGATCGCCGGCCTTGCCGAGGTTTTTTACATACTGCAGTTGCCCTGTCCAGATGCGGTAATGCTGATTGGGTACCTGCAAGTTGTTATTGCTGATATCGCTGTTGTCTATATTATTGCGGCCAAAAGCAAACACACTGCGCAAGGCCAGGGCCTGGGTTTCCCAGCGTTCTGTCCATTCCTGGGAAAAGCGCACTACTTTGGTTTTTGAATAACCATCAGGCTCGCCCGGCGTGAAGGAAAACGCTTCGCCCAATAAACTGGTCTGGCTATCGCGCTGGCTATAGCTGAGGCCAAGTTCGATTTTTCTTTGCAGGCTATTCGACAAAGTCTGGCTCATGCCGAGTTCATAACCTGAACTACGGCTCTTGATATCGATCGCTGCCATGGATTCACCAACAACAGAGGAGCTGCCTTTATCAAGACCAAGCTTCAATGCCGTGCCACGGCTATTCACTGGCATGTTCCAGCCCAGATGTACAGGATCAGCACCTTCGCTATGGGCGACACTGGCTTCCAGATAATCACCATAGCCACTCAGATTGCGCACCCAGCCTGACATGCCCAAAACTTCTGACCCTATTGAGGGCGCACGGTAGTTATTGGCATAGATATTCAGGCCATAGGCTTTGGCACGTACAATATCGATGTCCAGTATGGCAGTACTAGGCTTGTCACCGGGGATGATGCGGCTATTGATTTTTTCAAACAGCGGGTCAGTCAGCAAGAGCTGGAAACGCTGCTGCAAGACCGGCATATTGAATACTTCGTCATCCCTTAGCAAACGCTGCTGCAAATACGCTGGCCGCAGTCTTTCTTCCCCCTTTACCCGTACTTCAGAGATGCGTCCTTCTATCAAACTTATGCTGACTATGCCTGATGGAAAAGGCTCGTTGCCCTCTGCCACGACCAGGATAGCGCCAGAATTGAGGTAACCGCGTTCCACATACAGGCGTGAAATGCGGGTCCGCAACTCTTCCAGATCAGCATAAGTGGCACGCTTGCCAAGATAGGCTGCCGACATTGCTTGCAATTCTGAGGTGTTGATGACTGCGTTGCCACTGAATTGAAACTCCCTGACCAGCACATCTCTGGCTATCATTTGCACAGGAGGTAAATCATTGGCGAAAACCATATCTGGATTCAAGCACGCCAACACAATACAGGCCGCGATCCGTGAAGTACCTGACACTGCAGGTCTTGCAAAAATAGAATTCCACATCGTTATTGACCGCCAGTACTGAGAAATCGATGTGCGGTCATAGTATGTAGAATTGCTTGCATGAGATGGTTGAAAAATAAACAGGGAAATAGTGCCACAGTACAGACGAACAACGCAGACCCGGCATGATAAGTCTATTGCCAAATCATTACAACGATACCAAGGTATGGCTTACATTTGGACACATCTGAAACAGGCAGACAAGGCTTTGCAGCAAGCTTGAATAATTGCTCACGCCTTGACTGATCGAATACTCATAAAATTGGCATGGTAAAAAGACCGTGGCAGCACAGTATCTTGCAGGAAATTGTACCGGTACACATTGCCTGCCATGCTCTAAGATAAACTCACAGTAGATTCAGGAGTAGAAAAAATGCAAATATCCGGTTCCCGCCCCATGCAAAAATATCAGGGGAGTTGCCACTGTGGTGCGGTGCACTTTGAAATTGAGACGGATTTTCCTGAGCTGACGATGTGCGACTGCTCAATATGCCGCCGCAAAAATGCCTTGATGGTCAAGGTACATGAAAGCAAGTTCAAGCTGCTGGCGGGTACAGAATCATTGAGCGAATACCAGTTCCACAGCAACACCGCCCATCATTATTTTTGCAAGACTTGCGGCATTTATCCTTTTCACCGCAAACGCGTGACACCAGACAATTTTGGTATCAACGTCTATTGCCTTGAGGACTTTGATCCTGAAGGCATTCCTGTGCGCCAGGCCGTTGGCGCCCGGATGCCATAAGGCGATGAATCTTTTACACTAAACAGGAAACCAGAAATGCAAACCCAAACCCTTCTTGCCTTTACTGCCATCGCCAGCCTGGCGATACTCAGCCCTGGTCCAGCCACCTTGCTGTCTTTAAAAAACGGCGCGAGTTATGGCACACGCGCGGTCATTTGGTCAGCCTTTGGCAATGTATGTGGTATCTTTTGCCTTTCTACTACCGCATTTTTAGGCTTGGGCGCTTTGCTGAATTCGTCTGCCATGCTGTTTGCAGCCGTCAAGATCATTGGTGCACTTTACCTGTTCTATATCGGTGCCAAGCAGTTATTTGGGAAAAGCAACGCATTGACGCATGATGGGCAAAACGGTCAGGCTGATAGCAGGCCACGTCCGCGCAAATTATTTTCTGAAGCTTTTTTGACAGCAGCCACCAACCCAAAAGCTCTGATGTTTTTTACAGCCTTGTTCCCGCATTTCATCACACCGGACGAAGCTTTGGCACCGCAGTTTTTTGCATTGATGGCAATCTTCATGGGCCTGTCTTACCTGACCCACCTGATGTATGCGCAACTGGCTGCGCGTGCCATGCATGTACTGGTCAAGCCGCGTTTTGTGAAATGGATTAACCGCGTCGTTGGTGCGGCATTCATTACCTTCGGGACGATGTTGCTGAGCTTGCGCAGGCAAACAGCCTGAGGGCCAGAGGGCCTGAGAATTCAGGCAGATAAAATCTTTTCCATGAAGACGCTCAAGGGGTCTTCTTCATATTGACCAAAAGCAGCCCGTTCGGCATAGCCGAGGCGAAAGTATAAGCCCAGCGCCTCAGGCTGCCTGATACCGGTTTCCAATCGGACTACACGTATATCCTGATCCAGCAAATGATCTTCCAGTGCCCGCATGATGTGCTTGGACAAACCTCTTCCTCGAAATTCATCAGGTACAAACACGCGCTTGATTTCACCATAACTTAACTGCTCATCGTCATCAAACAGGATAGTGACAGCACCACAGGCAGCCAGTTGTCCGTCCATGTAACAACCGAGAAAAATCACATTATCGTGCAGCAATGCGTCCACGCTGAGCATGTGATTACTCTCGGCTGGATATAGTGCAGCCATGTAAGCATCAGACATGGCAATCAGTCTGCCTGCGGCTTCTGAAGCCGGATCGACTCTTTCTATCATCATGTTTTTATGCGACTTTTTCCTGCATATTAAAACTAATCATCTTCTTGAGTTCCGGCACGCAAGAGCCACAATTCGTGCCGCATTTGAGTTTGCCCTGCAAGTCAGTCAGAATATCGGCAGGCAAACCATCCATGCCTGCAAGTGTCTTATTGATTTCAGTATCAGTCACATTCAGGCAACTGCAAACCACTTTTCCACGTGCGGCAAAACCCTGAGGTGCCGTTGTACTCGGCATCAGCAGGAGACGGCCCAACCTGGCGACTGGTTCTTGTTCCTGCAGGAAGTCCTTGAGCCAGCTCTCAGCAGACACATCCCCCGCCAGTGCCACGGCAGCCAGGCCACCTTCTTTTACCAGGATATGGCGCGAAACACTGCGGCGCTTGTCGTCATAGCGCAAGACGTCCGCGCCCACTATGCCAAAAATGTTCTCGATTTTTTCCAGGACTTCAGTTGCCACCGCTTCTTCATTCGCAGCACGGAAGATCACACCTACTTTATCACGGCCAAATGGTGTGCAGGATGCATAGGCAAACTCACGCATATAAGGGCGCAAGGCAGCTTGTACGCTGTAGGCTTCTTCGCTATCCAGCCACGCGAATACAACGAAGCGCCAGGGTAATTCTGCCTTCAGAATCTTGACGGCTGCAGCTTTCAGTTCAGGTTGTTTAGAGCTGGGATCGATTGCTGGTGAAGTAAGGGCATTCACACCATAGCTGGCATTGCCGGCATGGCCACGGCCAGATACATATTCCTCCCCCCAGTGCATGGCGATGAAAACCTGGCCCGCACGCTGCTCATCACTTTCAACTACCGGCAAAATGACAGTACCGCGACGGCTGCTGACATGCACCAGATCTCCCGCTTTCAGAAAGCGTCTTTGCATATCTGTGGCTTCCATGCAAAGGCCAGGTTCTGCCACGTGGGCAAACAACTGTGCCACAGTGCCGGTACGGCTCATGCCGTGCCACTGATCACGCAGGCGTCCGGTATTCAAGGAAAATGGATAGCGTGCATCAACTGCATCCTTGACAGGTTGGTATACAGTATTGACGAAACGTGCGCGGCCATTTGGTGTAGGGAAGATACCGTCTTCATACAAGCGCTGTTTGCCAGTGCTGGCACCAGCCGGATAAGGCCATTGCTGTGGCCCCTGCTTCTCGAGTATGGAGTAAGACAAACCGGTGATATCCAGATCGCGACCACGGGTACTGTCACGGTGTTCGTTCCAGACTTGTTCGTCGCTGTCGTACTTGAAGTTGACGGGTGACTTGCACAGCAAAGGAGCCAGTACCTGGGCAAACTGACTGGCGATTTGCCAGTCGTGCCTGGCTTCACCAGGTGCGGCTATGACGGGGCGCACGCGGGATATGCGGCGTTCTGAATTGGTGACGGTGCCTGTTTTCTCGGCCCAGGTGCTGGCGGGTAAAAGTATGTCGGCATAAGGCACGGTGGCCGTGCTGGCATAGGCTTCCTGCACGATCACCAGCTCGGCTTTTTGCAGAGCTTCGCGTATCAGGTTTTGCTCAGGCATGGATTGCGCGGGATTGGTGCAGACTATCCAGATGATCTTGATCTCACCCTGCCGGACTGCTTCAAACATTTCCACTGCGGTTTTACCAGGTATGGCAGGCACATGGTCTACTCCCCAGTAGGCGGCAATTTCTGCGCGATGTTCAGCATTGGCAAGGTCGCGGTGACCCGACATCAGGTTGGCCATGCCGCCGACTTCACGCCCGCCCATGGCATTGGGCTGGCCAGTCAAAGAGAACGGTCCAGCACCTGGTTTGCCGATTTGATGGGTAGCCAGATGCAGATTGATCAGGGCAGCATTTTTTGCAGTACCGGCAGATGATTGATTCAGCCCCTGGCAATACAGCGACAGGCTGGCTTTGGACTGGCCAAACCAGCGTGCTGCCTGCACCAGGTCAGCTTCCTTGATGCCGCAGGTCCTGGCAACAGCTGCTGGCGTGTAATCACGTACGGTTTGCTTGAGTTCGGCAAAGCCCTCTGTATGTTCCTGAATATAGGCCAGATCGATTAAATCTTCCCACAGGCACAGATGCAACATGCCATTGAACAGGGCAACATCGGTACCTGGCAAGATAGGCAGGAACAAATCTGCTTCACGCGCAGTATCGGTACGGCGCGGGTCGGCAACAATAACTTTGATTGCCGGATTTTTTTCCCTGGCCTGTTCCAGGCGCCGATATAAAATCGGATGTGCATAAGCCGTGTTGGAACCGACAATAAAAATAACTTCTGCGAGATCTATATCTTCATAACAGGCAGGCGGCGCATCCGCACCCAGGGTCTGCTTGTAACCGGCAACCGCGCTTGACATGCACAGGCGCGAGTTGCTGTCTATGTTATTAGTGCCTATCAAGCCCTTGGCGAGTTTATTGAAGACATAATAGTCTTCCGTCAGCAACTGACCAGAAATATAAAATGCCACACTGTCAGGGCCATGCGTCTTGATAGTGTTCGCAAACTTGCCCGCCATGCTGGCAATGACGCTATCCCAGTCGCTGCGCAGTCGCAACTCTCCACGCATGGTGGGATCGCGCATTTCAGGATACAGCGCCCTGACCTGTTGCTGTATTTTTGCATCTGCAGACAGATGCAAAGTGCTGCCCTTGCTGCACAGGCGGCCAAAATTAGCTGGATGCTCGGTGTCGCCACGTACACCCAGCACTTGCCTGCCATCGCTTTCAATTACTACACCGCAACCAACGCCGCAATAACAACAGGTAGATTTGGTTTCAGTCATACATGCCTTTAAGTGCACGCTGCATCACATACTATGCATAGTATGTGATGCAGCGCATTTTTTCTATACCTCTATTGCGAGTGTGCGTAACTCATTTGCGTCCAGATATACCTGATCTGCATCCACTTTCAGGCTGAACTTCTGGGTGCAGCCCTCATCTGGAGAAATCGCGCAACCTGTGGGCAATTCTATGTTCCAGTTATGCAAGGGGCAGGCTACTCTTTCGCCAAAGACTATACCTTGTGACAAAGGACCGCCTTTGTGCGGGCATTTATCCAGCAGAGCAAAGACCTTGTTTTCTGTATTTCTGAAGATGGCGACATCCGGCTTGGCCGCACGTGCAACCACGCGTGCACCCAGTACGGGGATATCTTCAACACGACAAATAACTTGCCATTCCTGACTCATGTTTTTTCCTCTCAAAAAATGGCGTTATGCTGGCAAGCGTTCAAACTGACGCGTATCGACCTGAGCTTTTTCTGGTTCATGCCATGGATCAGACTCGCCTTCCAGTGCAAACAGCAAACGTTGATACAGGTCTTTGCGGCGCTCGTGGTCTTCCAATATGATTTTCTTCACATAATCCAGACCGACACGGGCAAGGTAATGCACGGTGCGCTCCAGGTACCAACCTTCTTCACGATATAACTGCAAGAAAGCACCGGTATATTCCATGACTTCTTCATGGGTTTTCAACTTGACCAGGAATTGCGCAACTTCGGTTTTGATACCGCCATTACCGCCTACATAAATTTCCCAACCAGAATCAACGCCGATAACACCAACGTCCTTGATACCTGCCTCAGCACAATTACGCGGGCAACCTGACACAGCCAGCTTGACCTTGTGTGGCGAATACATGCGTGCCAGTTCACGCTCCAGTTGCTGCCCCATGAGGGTGGAGTTTTGCGTACCGAAACGGCACCATTCACTGCCCACACAAGTTTTCACGGTACGCAGACCCTTGGCATAAGCCAGGCCGGATGGCATGCCCAGGTCTTGCCATACGGCGCGCAAATCCTCTTTCTTCACACCCAGCAAGTCAATACGCTGGCCACCAGTGACCTTGACTGTTGGTATCTTGAATTTATCGACGACATCAGCAATCCTGCGCAATTCGCTGGCATTGGTTTCACCTCCCCACATACGCGGGATGACGGAGTAAGTGCCATCCTTCTGGATATTCGCATGCGAACGCTCATTGATGAAACGTGTTTGCGGATCATCCTTGGCTTCACGTGGCCAAGTAGAAATCAAATAGTAGTTGATGGCCGGGCGACAACTGGAGCAACCGTTAGGCGTGCGCCATTCCATAAATTCCTGCACGCCAGAGACCGTCAACAGCTTGTTGGCCTTGATGGCATCACGCACTTGCTGATGGCTATGATCAGTACAAGTGCACATAGGTTTGACTTTAGATGCAGTCGAATAATCACCACCAGCAGTAAACATGATGATCTGCTCTACCAGACCAGTACAGGAACCGCAGGACGCCGAGGCCTTGGTATGTTTGCGCACATCATCGAGTGTGAACAGACCTTTTTCCTTGATGGCCTTGACGATGGTGCCCTTGCAGACGCCATTACAGCCGCAGACCTCGGCCTCATCCGGCATGGCGGCAGCCTTGGTATGGCCTTCATGACCAACGTCGCCGGTATTTGATTCACCAAACATCAGGGAATCGCGGATTTCAGAAATATTCTTGCCTTCGCGCAGCAGTTTGAAATACCAGCTGCCATCGACGGTATCGCCATACAGGCAGGCACCAATCAGTTTGTCGTCTTTTACCACCAGTTTTTTGTAGACGCCGCCTATGGGGTCAGACAAGATGATTTCTTCAGTGTCTTTACCACCCATGAATTCACCGGCAGAAAACAGGTCTATGCCTGTCACTTTCAGTTTGGTGGAGGTGACTGAACCCTGGTAACGGCCTATGCCAAAATTAGCCAGGTGATTGGCGCAGACTTTGGCCATTTCAAACAGAGGTGCGACCAGACCGTACACAGTGCCGCGATGATTCACGCATTCGCCGACAGAGTAAATGCGCGGGTCATAAGTCTGCATGGTGTCATTGACGATGATGCCGCGATTGCAGTACAGGCCAGCAGATTCTGCCAGTGCTGTATTAGGACGTATGCCAACTGCCATGACGATCAGTTGCGCAGGGATTTCCAGGCCATCGGTAAAGCGTATGGCTTTGACGTGACCAGCATCATCACCAATGATGGCTTCGGTATTTTTTTCGAGCAGGAAGTTCAGGCCGCGGTCTTCCAGAGATTTTTGCAGCATCTTGCCAGCAACAGGATCAAGCTGACGCTCCATGAGCCAGCCTGGCAGATGCACGACAGAAACGCTCATGCCGCGCATTTTCAAACCATTGGCGGCTTCCAGACCCAGCAGACCACCACCGATAACGACAGCATGTGTATGCTTTTCTGCCGCTTCTATCATGGTGTTGGTGTCGTAGATATCGCGGTAGGCAATCACGCCCTTGAGATCCTTGCCTGGAACCGGCAACATGAAAGGTGTAGAGCCAGTGGCCAGCAGCAGACGATCATATTCAGTCTGGGTACCGTCTTCGGCGATCACGATACGTTTGTGGCGATCGATTTTGGTGATTTTTTTTCCGAGGTGCAGCGTGATATTATTTTCTTCATACCAGTCGACATCATTAAGCATGATGTCTTTGATGGTTTGCTCGCCTGCCAGTACTGGTGATAGCAGGATACGGTTGTAATTGGCATAAGGTTCTGCACCAAATACGGTAATGTCATACAGGTCGGGGGCGATCTTGATTAATTCTTCCAGGGTACGCACACCTGCCATACCATTCCCTACCATCACTAGCTTAAGTTTCTTCATGGCTGCTCCTTTGCTTGTCTCCCCAGACTCTAAGCAAGAGCAATGCCAGTTCATTTTTATCTGAGGGAAAGCCAGACTGTTTTTATAAGCCTGCACCAATTTAACTGCGCATTAATATGGTTTTCACCAAGAAAAACGGAGGATTCCTCTGTTGGCAGCAAAAGCAATGCCACTTATTGAAGCATGCACCCGAAATTCTCGCGGCACTCATACAAAACCCAGCCATTCCGGTGCATTGCACCATTTAATTCAGAGCACGCACAGTTTTTGCGCAGAAAGTTTTGTTTTCAATCATGAAATACGCGAATCATCTGCACATTTTGATGGCACGTCCCTTGCAAGTGGCATGCGTGTTCACTATTGGAGCGATCATGCAAAAAACTTCCTTCTGGAAAGCCGGGCACACGCCCACCTTATTGGCATCCTTCTTTTATTTCGACCTGAGTTTCATGGTCTGGGTATTGCTGGGGCCACTCGCCATCCAGATTTCCAAGGACCTGGGCCTGACCGCTGCGCAAAAAGGCCTGATCGTCGCTACCCCCTTATTGGCCGGTGCCCTGCTGCGCATCGTCATGGGTGTGCTGGTCGATCATCTGAAACCCAAGAAAGCCGGTTTGATAGGGCAGGTCGTCGTACTGGCAGGATTATGCTGGGCATGGCTGGGGAATTTGCACACTTATGAACAACTGCTGTTCCTCGGCGTGATCCTGGGCGTCGCAGGTTCTGCCTTTGCCGTGGCATTGCCGCTGGCATCGCGCTGGTATCCGCCTGAGCACCAGGGCACTGCTTTGGGGATAGCGGGTGCAGGCAATTCCGGCACCGCCTTTGCCGCCCTGTTTGCACCAGCACTGGCAATTGCCTTTGGCTGGCAAAATGTGTTTGGCCTGGCGCTGATACCCTTGTTCATCGCTTTGGCGGTTTACCTGATTTTTGCCAAGGATGCGCCAGGTGATGCGCCTAGCAAATCCCTGACTGAATACCTGGCCGTGCTGAAAGACAAAGACGCCTGGTGGTTCATGTTCTTTTACAGCGTCACCTTTGGTGGTTTCTCTGGCCTGGCATCTTCCCTGACGATTTATTTCAATACGCAATATGGTTTAACGCCAATCACAGCCGGTTACTTCACTGCTGCCTGCGTGTTTGCCGGTTCTCTGGTGCGCCCCATGGGTGGCCGTATTGCTGACCGCATAGGTGGCATCAAAACCCTGTCTGTCATGTACACCGTCGCTTCTGCCTTCCTTTTCATTGCATCCATCGGTTTGCAATCTGCGGCTGCTGCAGTATGTGTATTCGTGGTTGCCATGCTGGCCTTGGGCACCGGCAATGGTGCGGTATTCCAGCTGGTGCCGCAGCGCTTTCGTAAAGAGATGGGTGTCATGACTGGCCTGGTGGGCATGGCTGGTGGCATAGGTGGTTTTTATCTGGCGGCCAGCATGGGTTATTCACGCCAGATCACCGGCAGTTATCAAATAGGCCTGTCGATTTTCGCCAGCCTCGCCATCATCGCCTTGCTGGGTTTATCATTGGTCAAGAAACGCTGGCGCACGACCTGGGGCTCTGCCGCCATGACTACTGCAAAAATCTGAATACACAAAATACACAAAATACACAAAATACACAAACATGCCACTGACAGTCAGCACAGGACATCACAGCGTCGCTGGCATACGCCCGCGTAATGAAGACTTTGTCGGCATGGTCACGCCAGGCGAACCCGAGCTGTCCTGCAAAGGCATGGTATTGGCAGTAGCAGATGGCGTCTCTGGCAATGAAGGCGGGCGCGAAGCGGCTGAATATGTAGTACGTGGCCTGCTGACCGATTACTATGCCACGCCTGACACCTGGGAGGTAACAACAGCACTCGATAAGGTGCTGGTCGCCATGAATAGCTGGGTACAGCAGCAAGGCTCAGTCCGCCGTGAGCTGGCAGGCATGGCCACTACCATGACCTCACTGGTCTTGCGCGGACGCATGTATTACAGCGCCCACGTGGGCGACACCCGCTGTTACCTGTTGCGTGACGGTGCCTTGCAAAAACTGACCCAGGATCATGTCTGGGACAGACCAGAGATGCAACATGTGCTGACCCGTGCCATCGGCCTGGACAACCACCTCGTCATCGATCATGGCATGGGTGAGCTGCGTGTCAATGATGTCTTTTTGCTGGCTTGTGATGGCATCTGGGCCAGTCTGACAGAATATGATCTGACAGATTTTTTGAAGCAGGTCAGCACCGATAAGTTGGACAGTGAAGCAGTCTGCGAAGCACTATGCGCAGCCGCATTGAAAGCGGGGTCGCAAGACAACTGCAGTGCGGTGATAGCACGCATAGACAGCTTGCCAGAAGGTGAGTTGCGCGATGCCATCAGCGAGCTGCACGCCCTGCCAGTACCACCACGCATGAAACCCGGCCAGACCCTTGATGGTTATGCGATAGAAGAAGTCATGCATACCTCGCTGACGACGATACTATATCGCGTCAGCGACACCTCTCATCACCGGCAACTGGTGTTAAAAACCCTGCATCCTGACAAGGCCAATGATGCGCAGGAGCGCTCAGCCTTTGCGCATGAAGCATGGCTGGCCAAGCGCGTGGTAGCACGTTTTTTCCCTCAGGTCATAACACCCGATCAAAGAAACTACCTGTACTATCTCTCAACCTGGCATGCCGGTGCATCCCTGCAACAAAGGCTGGAAGCCGGGCAGCATTTCACCATCCCAGAAGCAGTCGCTTATGGTGGCAAGCTGGTACGCGCCATCGGTGCGCTGCACAGACGCAGCATTCTGCACAGGGATATCAAGCCCGCCAATGTGCATCTGGGGGATGATGATGAAATCCGCATTCTTGACCTTGGTGTCGCACAATCCGGCTTTGACAGCCGGGATGGCCAGGGCAATGCCAGTCATATCATGGCAGGCACACCTTCATTTTTGGCACCTGAACAATTCCAGGGTGCAGCACCATCCCGCGCCACTGATCTGTATGCCACCGGCGTCACACTTTACTATTTGCTGACACGCCACTATCCGTATGGCGAAATCGAACCTTTCCAGCGCCCCAAATTTGCTGAGCCTGCGTCGCCGGGGCGCTACCGCCCGGATTTGCCACACTGGCTGGAAAACGTCTTGCTCAAAGCCGTGGCACGTGACGAGGCTGAACGTTTTGAAACCGCAGAAGAATTTTTACTGGCACTGGAACGTGGTGCCGCCCATCCCCTGCCCGCCCCGCAAGCCAAACCCCTGGCCCAGCGCGACCCGCTGGCCACCTGGCGCATGCTGGCA
The DNA here is from genome assembly GCF_049339865.1 of Undibacterium sp. TC9W. Classification (NCBI taxonomy): domain Bacteria; kingdom Pseudomonadati; phylum Pseudomonadota; class Betaproteobacteria; order Burkholderiales; family Oxalobacteraceae; genus Undibacterium; species Undibacterium sp. TC9W. The sequence goes on from NZ_JBMPPJ010000010.1 coordinate 24,717, forward strand.
GTATTGTCCATCGTCGCCAATGTCTTGATGTTGTATATACTAATCGCCCGCTGATCTCTGCACAATAGTATTGCCCTCGCTGTTAATAGTGCATTAACATAAGCCTGTAGTGGCGGGCCCTTGTGTGCCTGTGGCTTTTTGCACGCGGCAAAAAGCGCCTTTTGTACCGGACCAAGAACATAAGCGGCCATATTTATGTCGAACAGCTTTCATCGCCTGATCCAGCTCCTGCGCTTGCGCCGTATAGGCATGCGGCTGGCATTGAGCTATGCTTTGTTGCTGATACTGTTCAGCATTGTCTTGCTGTTGCCAATTTCACAAATCCGCAACATGACTGCGCGCAATGAGCAATTTGCCCGCAAAGAGGTGCGAAGTCTCCTGTATGTGCAAGAACTCAGCGTAGCGACAGAAAACGTCGGCAGAGCCTTATTGCAATTCCTGACAGTTCCTTATGAACAACGGGTACCTGAATACACCATCGTCGATGAAAAAAACCGCCGCATAGATCAGTTCATCAGCGATCTAGAAGGCAGCCTCAGTGACGACGGGCAATTGAACAGCCTCAAACTGCTCAAGCAAAAGCGCGCAATTTATCAGCAGCATTATCTTGATACTGTCAATCAGCTCGAAGATGAAGGGCAGGATGCGGCCAAAACCAGCTTTAGTACGCGCGTCAAACCGGCACTCGATGCCTTGCTCGAACAGTCCAAAATTTTTCTCAAGCGTGAGCAGGAATTAATCCAGGCCCATCAGGCAGAAGCGCAACTGGAACTAGAAAAAACCGGCACCATGGTCGCCATGCTGTCTGTCTTTGGCGTCATCCTGGCGGCAGCGCTGGCATGGCTGACCACCCGCAGCGTAGTCAGGCCATTGGCAAGGCTGGAAATCAGCGCACTGCAAATTGCCAAAGGCGACTACCAGACCCGTTTTATTCCCAGCAAGACAGAAGAAGTCGCACGAGTAGGTGAAGCCCTGAATACTATGGCTGAGGCCATAGGCATACGTGAACAAGCTGTTGAGCGCCTGGCTTATTACGACAGCCTGACTGGCCTGCCCAACCGCACCCTGTTGCTCAAGACGCATGAAGGCCAGGGCTTGCCATATCAGGGCTTTATCCTCATGGATCTGGCACGCCTGAAGGTCATCAATGAAACCCTGGGATTTGATACGGGCGACACCGTCATCTCAGATGTGGCCTTGCGTCTTAAAACCGTCATCAGCCAGGATACCTCCATACAAAAACCCTGGCTGGCAAGACTGGCTGGCGGGGCCTTCGCGGTACTCTGCCATGACAGTTCCAAAGCTGCGGTAGAAGACCTGCATCAGCGCATAGATGCAGCCATGGCCGATCCGGTCAAATGTGGCCAGCATTCTGTCGATGTCAGCCTGGTGTATGGTTTTGCCATCACCACAGCCACACCGCTACCCTTGATGACCCTGATACGTAATGCCGAGGTTGCCCTGTATGCTGCCAAACGCAGCGCCAGTTCATCGGCCTGGTATACCGATGCGCAGGAAGCCTCACGCCTGACCCATCTTAGCCTCTTATCTGATTTGCGCTCTGCCGTCCGGGAATCAGAACTGCAAATGTGGCTGCAACCCAAGCTCTACCTGGCAACAGGCAAGGCTTATGGTTTTGAAGCCCTGGTACGCTGGCAACATCCAGTGCGTGGTTTTATCTCCCCCGCAGAATTTGTTCCGTTTGCCGAGCGCACCGGCTATATCAGCATGCTCACCATGTGGATGCTGGAACAGGCCATCGTCACGCTCAAAAACTGGCAAGACAAATATCCTGGCCAGACCATTGCCGTCAATGTCAGCACCCATGATTTGCGTGATGCCAGCTTCCCAGATCAAATAGCCGCACTGTTGCGTCAATATGAGCTCAATCCAAAATTGCTGAAGCTCGAGATTACCGAGAGCGGCATCATGGAAGACCCGGGCAGTACCATAGAGTTGCTGAACCGTCTGCGCGCCATCGGTCTGGATTTATCCATTGATGATTTTGGTACAGGCTATTCTTCCCTGTCTTACCTGCAACGCCTGCCTGTAAGTGAGCTCAAGATAGACCGTAGCTTTGTCATCGACATAGATCAACTGCCAGCGACCCAGGGTTTGGTCAAGGCGATTATAGAAATGGGCCATGGCCTTGGCCTGAGCGTGATTGCCGAGGGCATAGAAACCGCAGCCGAGCGGGAATGCCTGCGCCAGCTTGGTTGTGATTCCATGCAAGGTTATTTCGCCAGCAAACCTTTGTATGGTGATAATCTGCAAAAATGGCTGGACGCTCTGGCTAACCACGCTGGCGATTGAGCGACACTATGCAAGCACCTGATTTTCCTGTCGATGAGATATTGCGCCTGCAAACCCTGCAAGCCTGCGCCATACTGGACACGCCACCAGAAGAACGTTTTGACCGGCTGACGCGGCTGGCGAGCCATTTGTTCAAGACACCGATTGCTCTGGTTTCCCTCATCGATAGCGACCGTCAATGGTTCAAGTCAAAACAGGGTCTGGATGTCAGCGAGACGGCGCGAGATATTTCTTTCTGCGGACATGCGATACTCAAGCCGGATATTCTGTATGTCGCCGATGCCAGCCAGGATGCGCGTTTCAGCGACAATCCTCTTGTCAGCGATGACCCCAATATCCGCTTTTATGCCGGTGCACCCTTGCGTGCACGTAATGGCCAAAGCCTGGGTACCCTCTGCATCATCGACACCAAACCGCGCATACTTAGTGCAGAAGACCTGGCTGCCCTGCGTGACCTGGCTGATTGTGTAGAGAGTGAATTTGCTCGCGAAGAACAGCAAAGGCAATTGCATGCCTTGCTATCGCTGACTGCCATCACCGCCCTGTCGCACCAACACCCTGAAGCAGCCTTGCAACAAACCCTTGCCATGGCCTGCGATTATCTCGGCATGAGCTGTGGCCAAATCAGCCGAATACAAGCCGGCGGCAAAGCCCGCCTGGTCTGCCAGTCCGGGGATTCGCTGCATCCAGAAATGGCGGCTGCACATTCGGCACCGCTGTGCATACTGCCAGAAGATGCACACAAGGGGCTCATTCATGCAGCAGACCTGGCACAAAGCAAGTACAGGAACGCCATACCAGCACAGATACAATGCCTGATAGGCCTGCGCCTGCATATCAATGCCAGGGATGATGCCGCACTGTGCATCTGGCATACCGAACCAAGGTCATTCCCGTTTTCAGAAGTAGAAACAGAATTTGTACGTCTGCTGGCTGACTGGATTACCGGTGTCATGAAAAGACAGGAGCTGGACCGGCAATTACAAAGGCAACGCGCACTCAGTGATGCCATCGCCATGGCACAAGCTCTATTCATCCGTGAAACCGACCAGGAAAAAGGCTTTGAATCACTGCTCGCAGCAATCTTGAAGCTGACAACCAGCGCCTATGGTTTTATCTGCGAAGTCAAGGATAATACCGTCAGCAACCCGGCCCTGAAAAGCATGATGCTGGCCTGGAATACTACCACTCCGGGTATCTCCAGCACCACTCTGGATGCCGCAGCCAGGGATATGGCCTGCATGCAATTAAAATCCAGATATGGCACGGCACTGAAGTCTGGCCAACCCGTTATCGACAATGCTTTGGCCGCCGATGCACTCGACCAGGTATTCCCGGCGCACTTCGATACCTTGCAATATTTCTTGTGCATACCTGTGCAATACGACGGTCAATTGATTGCCCTGGTTGGCATAGCCAACAAACCGGATGCCTATGATCAGCGGGAGGTTGAATTCCTCAATCCCCTGTTCAGCACACTCGGGCAGCTAATCAGTGCAGCCCGTGTTCAAAAACACCGGTTCGAAACGGAACGCCAACTCATCAACGTCATCAAGGGTACCAATATTGGTACATGGGAATGCAATATCCTGACCGGCGAAACCATCTATAACGAACGCTGGGCTGAGATGCTGGGTTACACTCTAGCTGAACTCGAACCTACTACCGTTGATACCTGGCTTCGATTATGTCATCCGGATGATTTGAAGCTGACCAGTGACATGATAGAACAGCACTTCAAGGGAGAAATTGAATATTTTGACCTGAAAAGCCGCATGCGCCACAAGGATGGCCACTGGATATGGATACATGACCGAGGCTGCGTTGTCAGTTGGGGGCCGAATGGTGACCCCCTGATCATGTCAGGCAGCCATGCCGACATCACCAAGCAAAAAGAAGCGGAAGCAGAACTCGAGCACGCCTATGAATTACTGGAAAAATCCAATACTGCCGCCCGCATAGGCACCTGGGGCTTTGAAGTCAACTCCCGCAAGCTTCAATGGAGCAAGGTAACCCGCCAGATACATGAAGTAGATGAGGCATTTGAATGCAGTGTCGATAATGCCATTGCCTTTTACACAGGCGCACAAAGCCAGCAAGAAATTCGCGCGCTATTTGCCCGGGCCATCCGCGAAAACATGTCATTTGACGGCGAATTTTGCATTCGTACCGCCAGGGGTAATGACAGGTGGGTCCATGTGACTGGCTTCCCGCAATTTGAAAAGGGGGTATGCGTTCGCGTTTATGGCACTTTCCAGGACATTAGCGAAAGAAGAGTCGCCGCAGAAGACTTGCGTGATCAAGCCGCCCATACCAGTGCCGTGCTCGACAATGTGCTTGATGGCATCATCACTTTTGATGAGCAGCAAATCATCCTCAGTGTCAATAATGCCGCCGCTCATATTTTTGATTATGCGGCTGACGAATTACTGGGCCGCAGCATACGTCATATCATTCCCTATTCTGTGCATGACGACAATACTGCACAAGCGCCAGAAACTGGCATACAAAGCATCATAGGCATAGGACGTGAAGTGGAAGCGCGTCGTCAGGATGGCAGCCTGTTCCCACTGGATTTGTCAGTATCCACGGTCACGCGCCTGGGGCAACCCCTGTTCATCGCCCTGATGCGCGATATTACTGAACGCAAACGTACCGAGACCATCAAGAATGAATTCATTTCCACGGTCAGCCATGAACTGCGCACGCCCCTGACCTCGATCTCAGGCGCGCTGGGCCTGATCTCTGGTGGCGTGTTTGGCAGTTATCCTGAACCCATGAAACAGATGATTGATGTTGCCAACAAAAATTGCCAGCGCCTGACCTTTCTCATCAACGACCTGCTGGACATGGAAAAACTCACTGCAGGCAAAATGGTATTCAGGCTCGAAACCGTAGCGGTCCGTGACTTGCTGCAACAAGCAGTCGATGCCAACCAGACCTTTGGCACACAACGCGGGGTCAGCCTGCGTCTGGCAAGTCAGCTGCCTGACGTCAACATCACGGTTGATACCCAGCGCTTCATGCAAGTCTTGTCGAATCTGCTGTCGAATGCCATCAAGTATTCACCAGAAAATGATGTCGTCAATATCGAAGTAGAAAAGCGCACGAACAAACTGCCGCTCTTGCCTGCGCTACGTATCAGCGTCATCGATCACGGCATGGGCATACCGCATGAATTCCGCGACAGAATATTCCAGAAATTTGCCCAGGCAGATTCTTCCGACACCAGGCAAAACGGCGGCACCGGCCTGGGCCTAGCCATTACCCGCGAACTGGTAGAAAGAATGGGCGGCACCATAGGCTTTGAATCCATGCCAGGGCAAGCCACCAGGTTTTACATCGATTTACCCATTAATACCTAAATTCCCTTATGAGACAGGAGCATGGATGTATATAGGAGAACTCGCGCGCCTGGCAAATGCCTCGGCAAAAGCCATACGCCTGTATGAAAACCTGGGCTTGCTTGGCCAGGTGCAACGCCTGGGGAAATACCGGGTTTATACAGAGAGAAATGTCTTGCAGGTGCAGTTGATAAGGCAAGCGCAAAGCCTGGGCTTTCGCCTGTCAGAACTGGCACCCATGCTTCATACAGCGCATGGCGAAACAGACTGGGCATTGATAGCACAGCATTTGCACGATAAGCGTGCTGCCGTGAAAGCGGAAATTAAAAAGCTTGATGCGCTTGATGCCAGCCTGCTGCAAATGCAGGCAGAAATCCAAGATTGCCTGCAAGCACAACTTGCAGCGCAACAAGCTGTCTGCACCAGTTTCCCTGTCTATCAGCATGCTGATTGATATAGCTTGACTCTGTCCCTAGGGACAAGGTGCACACTGTAGCCAGGTTCATCAATTTGGATACAGTATGCAAAAAAAGCGTGTGTTAGTCATTGCCAGCCATCCCAGCGGCAATAGTTTTGGTTCTGATCTCGCCGATATCTATGTACAGGCAGCCCGCACAGCGGGACATGATGTGCAGATATTAAGGCTGGACCAACTGATATTTGATCCCATCTTGCACCAAGGCTATAAAGTCATACAGCCTCTGGAGGCCGATCTGCAAATGGCACAAGAGTCCTTGCTATGGGCCGAGCACCTTTGCTTCGCCTTTCCCATCTGGTGGGGCGGCGTGCCTGCGCTGCTGAAAGGCTTCCTGGATCGTGTCTTGCTCCCAGGTTTCGCCTTCAAATACCATCCCGGAAAAAGCTTTCCTGAAGGCTTGTTGAAAGGCCGCTCGGCCCACTTGCTGATCACCATGGATACACCACCCTGGTTTTTTGGCCTTTACTACCGTGCGCCGGGCATACATCAAATGAAGCGCACTGTCCTTGAGTTCTGTGGCATTAAACCTGTGAGAATACTGAGCCTGGGACCGGTCATCAATTCCCAGCCAGCACAAAGGCAGAAATGGATAGACAAGACAATCGGCCTGGCAAGACGCCTATAAACCTGGACCGCCCGCCAGTGTCACAAAACGCGCAAGTAGTGTTTTCAATTGCACTAATACAAAGAAAGCTCTACCATGAGATTGTCGTAAAAGCATTTCAAAAACACACTCTCATCTTGTAGCAGATAAACTCGGGCGGGTATTTCATGCGCATCAGGAAAAATGTCCACTTTCACATTTACATCTCCTATTTCTTCACCGGCCTGATCCTAATCTTCGCTATCGCCATGGGCACAGTGCAATTCAGCCGCATGAGCCAGATCATATTGGCGCAAGCCAATAGCAGCTACGCCCTGATAGGGAATGAAGTCGCCAGCAATGTCAAAGATATTTATGAGCCGGTAAAAAACCAGACAGAGATACTTGCCCAGTCACATCCCATTACTGGCAAAGACCTGAACGAACGCCTGACCCACGTTAACTATCTGGCCAAGGCCATCATCAGCGTCAAATCTGCGACTTCTGCTTATGTGGGTTTTGCCAGTGGCGAATTTTTCCTGCTACGCCAATATGCCAAATCCAATGGTGGGCAAGATGTATTCAAGGCACCGACAAAGACCACCTGGATAGTACAAAGCACCAGCACGGATGCCGGCAAGATGGTCGAACACCAGGTGTATCTGGATGAAAGGCTCAATGAAATCAGCCGTCAGCAAATTCCCCTGCGCAATTATGACCCACGTCAACGTGGCTGGTATGAAACCGCCATGAAAAACGCCAGCCAGGCCAATGTCAGCGAACCCTATTACTTTTTCACGACCGGCCAGATAGGCGTGACCTATGCACAAAAAATTGTCGATGCTGATGCTGTCGTCGGCATAGACATAGAAATGCCCACCATCCATGAAACCATCAGGAACAGCAACGTCACCCCGTCCACCAGAATCGCCCTGATAGATAGCAAGGGTCAATTGCTGGCCTGGCAAAATGGCAAACAACCCGCCTACAAACCGCAAATCGTCACCAAACTGGATGGCACCCAGGGCATGCCTACCCTGGCTGAGCAAAATGCTCCCGTCCTCAACAAAATACGTGAACTCGACAGCAGCGCCGGCAACGGCAGCCAGACACTGGATGCAATCGATAAAACCTGGGCGACCTATCAGGGCAAGATACAAATCCCCGGCGGCCATGACTTGCGCATACTCATCGCCAGCCCGCATGAAGAATTGCTGGCCGATGTCATCAGGATGCGCGAACAAACCAGCTTGTTGTTTCTGGTGATGCTGATCATAGGCATAGCTGTCACCATTTACTTCTCGCGCCTGGCATCCAAGCCACTCAAACAATTGAATGATGAAGCCAGCAAGATCGCCCGCTTCGATTTCAAGAGCCCTATCAATATACAGTCGCGCATCAAGGAAATTGCCGACCTCAGCAATTCCATGCGCGGCATGAAGGCCACCATACGCTCCTTCCTCGATATCGCCAGCAGCCTCGCATCAGAAACCAACTATGACAAATTGCTGGCGCGGGTACTGAAAGAAATGTCAGAAATCACCGAAGCCAAATCCGGCATCCTCTACCTCTATCAGCCTCAAGACAAGGCCATGCAAGTGGTGCAAGCCTATGCTGATCATCAGGTGCTGGAAACCAATGCACACAGCATCAGTATGGCAGATGAAACGCATCCCGTCATACTAGCCTGCAAATCCCGTAGCAGCATTTGCCAGTTGCAGGCAGCAGACCTGACGCGCTACTTCAGCGCCCTGCCCGCCACTGACCACACCACAACCCTTATTGCCATCCCCTTAAAAGATAGAAGTGGCACACTAGTCGGTGCAATCGCCCTGGTCATCGACGATGCAAACATAGACCCAGGCAGGCAAGCCATGGCCGAGGCAGTGTCTGGCGCTGCCGCCGTCGCCATAGAAAACCAGCGCCTGATACAGGAACAAAAATCCCTGCTCGAAGCCTTCATACAACTGATCGCCAGTGCCATTGATGCCAAGAGTCCCTACACCGGCGGCCATTGCCAGCGCGTACCTGTACTGACAAAGTTACTGGCGCAGGCTGCTTGCAAGGAAACCGAAGGCCCGTTTGCAGGCTTCCAGCTCACAGAGACAGAATGGGAAGAACTGCACATCGCCGCCTGGCTGCATGATTGCGGCAAAGTCACCACGCCCGAATACATCGTCGACAAAGCCACCAAGCTCGAAACCCTGTATGACCGCATCCATGAAATACGCATGCGCTTCGAGGTTTTGAAACGCGATGCGCAAATTGATTACTGGCAAGCTGTGGCTAAGGATGATACTGGCAATGATGCCGCAGAACTCAAGAAAAAACTGGACGACACCATCACCCAGCTCGACAGCGATTTCGCCTTCATCGCCGAATGCAATGAAGGAGGCGAATTCATGGCGCCCGATAAAATCGCCCGCATACAAGACATTGCCGGACGCCACTGGCTCAGGACGCTGTCTGATCGCATCGGCATTTCACACGAGGAAAAAGAACGTAAAAACCGCACAACAGAACCAAACTTGCCAGTGCAAGAACAACTGCTGAGCGATAAACCAGAACACATCTTTGCCCGCTCGCCCCGCGAGACCATCCCCCCCGACAACTCATGGGGCTTCAAGGTCAAGGTACCAGAACACCTGTACAACCGTGGCGAAGTCTATAACCTCTCGGTAGCACGCGGTACCCTGTCAGAAGAAGAACGCTACAAGATCAATGAGCACATGATACAAACCATCATGATGCTGGAAAAACTCCCCTTCCCGCGCCACCTTGCCAAGGTGCCAGAAATCGCCGGTGGCCATCATGAAAAATTGGACGGCACCGGCTATCCCAAACGCCTGAACGCAGAAGAAATGAGCATCCCCGCCCGCATGATGGCAATAGCCGACATCTTCGAAGCCCTGACCGCCGCCGACCGCCCCTACAAGAAAGGCAAGACCCTGTCAGAAGCCATCAAGATCATGAGTTTCATGAAAAGAGACCAGCACATTGATGGTGAATTGTTTGCTTTATTCCTGAAATCAGGCGCGTATCTGGAGTACGGGAAAAAGTTCATGAATCCTGAGCAGATTGATGAGTTTGATATACATGCATACGTCTGAATAGTGCTATCGGCAGTCAACAAGTCTTGAGTAGCGACATAGGCAAACGCAGGGTAGTGGCGCCTGTAGTTAATTCATTGGTGGCTGCGTGCGCCACAACCAGGCTTGTCATTTTACGGCAATGCCATGATTTAGTGGTGCTGACGCCCTCTGTCAGCAATTGGAATTCGCCTACCCTCACTGCAATTCCATCACGGTAGATGTGAGAGCATTTATTTGATACAGTTTGCGAAGCAATTTAAATCGAACAAAACATCTTAAAATTTACCATGCTCATAACTAAACGACTTGCAGCCATCGCCAGCATTATTTTTTTTGGCAATTTCTATCCTTCGGTAGGATTTTGCAAGACACCTCAGGAGCAATTACTGGTAGGAAAATGGGTGCACAGCCATCAAATTCAAACTGATGATGGTCGCGTCACACCTCAAAAAAAAGTACCGATAGAAAGTACTGGTATAAAAGCCACAGGTGAATTCTTTGCAGACAATACCTGGGTACTTAATGGATCAAAGGTAAAGTCATCAGGTACTTATCGCTGGGTAGATGGCGAACATATAGAACAAAAAGTTCTTGAATCCAACGTTGCGATACAAGTAGGAATGCTGTCTGTTAAGCGAATAAAAGTAAGTGAAAACCGCCTGGAATTTATCGTCGCCCACGATAGGGCTGAAATGGATCGTTATCTGGGCCCAGCCAAGCCGGGCCAAAAACGCCCTAATGAAACGATCATTACAACAGTCTTCACGCGTGTTGGCACTGCTCATCCTTGAGAATATTAATTTTCTAAAATTAACGACACCATCGCAGGACGGAAAAATCAATCCTTACGATCTTCCTGCACGGCTCTGAAAGAACAGAATGAGAATGCGAAGATAATTCCTATATTGACTTTAGTTACACCAAATCTCAACGCCACTTTCCAAGTCCCGTGTAACTTCATCAATCGCAACAAGCAAGACCATATTTCGAGGCTTATGGAGCGACCAGCAATTACGCATATATTCTGCATCGAGAAGCGTAAGCGGAAGAAAATCTGAATTTTGTCTTTTCGCGAAAATGAGGCTATTTTTTGCAGGAAGAGGCAATTCCTTGTCTTCAGCAATACCTGCCAGTGCCAGGCCTTTTCCTTTAATCTCAAAACAATCCTCAAGCTTGAACAGTTTGTACATATTTTATGAATTAAAAGAATTCAAAGAATTTAAATAATAGGTTGCTTGACTTCGAGATTATCATCACCGACAAGGTAACTCCTGCACCGTTTCAAGTAAGGTAGCTGGAATATCTCAAGCTCTGATTCTGGAATCACCATGCCCCACACATGTCCGAAAGGATCAGAATACAACTGAGCAAATTTTTCGTCTCTTGCCCGAACGCATATTGAAGGACGCGTCAAATATTCCCTCAACAGGTATTTTATTCTGTTGATATCAGTGATCACCTCTTCAAATACGTCTGGTAGTTTTTCAGCTTCCACATTCATGGTGACAGTTCCTTCCGAAGAGATTTTTTGATTTATCACAACGCATGTGATTGACGCTAAAGATTACTTGAATCCTCTCCAAGGATATGCGTTAAAAACATAACCGGGCAGAAAAATTTGACTCCATCAAATTATTACATTAATCTAATTTCAATATTGTTGCGAAGAAATTTCTACGTAGACGGACGCAGCAGTTCACTTCACTTCATCTGCTCTCCGCGATAAACCCATCACATCTTTTCATCACCAAAGGAAATAACATGTCAGAAGAGTTTCGATTCCACGCTACCTTGCATGCACCTTCGTCAAACACGGTCCAAGTGTTGAATAGCCTTGTCCCCATTCTCAACAAACAAGAGTATTCAAAAATACCCGAAGTACTTGCTCAAGCCAATATCGAATCAAAAAAAACCATAGAAATTATCAAGTCCTGCTTTAGCGACTACTCAGACTACGCAGTGGGCTTCAAAAAAGGCGCAGTAGAACTCTTCGTGAATACGGCCACAGACAACGAAGTTGAAATGGAAATTGCAGGAAATAACGAAGAGCTGACTATCCATATTGAGGGACAAGATCATGGTGCGGATGATTTTGGAGCCTCATTTTTTGGCATCCTGAGCGCGCTTGAATATACAGGACTCAAAGCGACAAACAAGACCATGGGTTTGATTTCAAAGTACACTGTAGTCAATGATGGCGTTGAAGTTGAGCATCGTGAAAGAGAGTGCTGATTCCAAGGCACCACTGTACTGGGTTCTGTCGTGCAGGCAGAGCCTATTTGATTGCGGAACTGAACAAAAAATGCCCGCTGTTAACCGAAATAAAAGCACAACAAATTCCAGCAAAAACAATGGGCATTTATAGCCGTTCCTAAATGGGTTTGATAAACCTCCCCCCCCAGCACAGCATGCAACAACACATTGCCATGCATCCAGATGCGCAGATTTTACATCTTCAATTTCATTATAACTAATACAATCCTCGTAGGTTATAAAGATCTTGCCAGATGGAACCGATCTAGCATTATAAATATGGGCGTGGCCTGCGCTGAAAACTACATCCTTGCTGTTAGGGCCTATCGTGGCGATGACTTCGCGCACGGCATTAGAGCAGTCGGAGTGGTAGAGTCCTGGGACGTAGGAACTTTTCAAAGATAGAGTTAATTCCAGTGCCTTTGCAGATTCGGGATAAAGTTGCAATTTCCATACATACTATGGATTTAGTTTAATTAAAATTATCAACATTCAACGACATAAATGAAATCGAAAAGGTAAAAAATGAGTGATCAAAATGAAGAAATTCTTAATCAGCAAACTGAGCGTGCAGAGGATATTTTAGGTGGGCTGATCAGCTTGCGATCAGCATGGATGGGAGATGAGCATGTCAAGGCGATACCTGACGACGGTGCATTGAGCCGCTTACTTGACGAGCAAAGCAAGTTCCTGCAGCTTAGGAAAAATTTGTACGTCATGAATCTTGAAGAAGTAAACCAGATAATTACAACATACTCAGCACAATTAAAGGATGAGCAACTTGAGAGAGCAACATTTTTGAAATCTAGGAATACATGATGGATATCGATGGAAAACTGTCTCCGGAGCTGCATGACAAGATATTTAGGCAGGCCATAGAAACTCAAATGTTGGCAACCACCCGGCCCTTGGAAAATAATGAGCAATTAACCGCTGTTTTTTTAGGTGGTCAACCAGGCGCTGGCAAAGGTAGCTTGGCGCGACAAACCATGGCAGAGCTTGCACCAGAAAAGACAGTGCAAATTGATATAGACAAGCTAAGAGAATTTCATCCTTCATATCAGTCCTGGCAAAGCGACTCCAAAACTGAGAGAATCGCCGCAGACCTTACGCAACCTGATGCAGGTGCCTGGGGAAGGTCATTGCTTGAATCTGCGATAGAGAAAAAAAGAAATATTGTTCTCGACAGTACATTGGGCAATACCAAAGGAACAGAAAAGCAAATCGATATGCTACAGAATGCGGGCTACCAGATTATAGTGCGCGTTTTAGCAGTACAACCCGAAGTCAGTCACTTAGGTGTGCTTAAACGATTCGAAGATGGCAAGCAAGAAAACGCGCCTCGATGGGTTCCTCCGAAGATAGAGAAAACTGCCTTTGAGAATTTACCAAAAACTTTGCTGGCTATTGAACAAAAGCAGGCAGAAAATCATGTGCATATTCAGGTTTACGACAGGGACAAGACAAAACTATTCGATAACATCAACAAGTCAGAGCAAAGCACCAAATTTAAATCCGGAGTGGAAGCCTTATCAGTTGAACGTCAGAGACCATTGAATGCCAAAGAATTGGATAAATATGCAGGTCAGTGGGATACAGTAATTAACTCCATGAAAAAACGTGACGCACCTACAGAAGAAATAGCCGATGCCAACGCTTTGGCAACAGCTATGTGCTCACCAAAAATTCCGTCGGGAAAAGTGAGTAAAATGGACGAAAACAATGCCTTGTTAAACATGCCAATTTCGCCATCAAGTCGTTTGCTGGCAAAAGCGGTCGAACCGCCATCGCTTAAAGAGTCAGGGCTAACTCCGTTGAAAATGAAATAGCGCGAAGTAAGCTTTTCAAACAAAACTTAAGACATTTTTATAAAACGTACCCCTAGCTCGAAAAAGTATAGGAACCGGATAATAGATCCCCCTGGCCATTCAGAAAAAATTTTACTATATTCTGAATTTTTCACGGGCATCTACTTCGGGCAAAATCGGTTTGTACGGCTTATTGCCCTCCCCCAGCCCTCCCCAACATCGCATGCAACAACACATTGCACCCCGCCTCCAGGTGTTCTGATTTCGCATCTTCAATTTCATTGTGGCTGATGCCATCCTTGCAGGGCACGAAGATCATGCCTGAGGGGGCCAGTCTGGCGGTGTAGATGGCGTCGTGGCCTGCGCCTGAGACTACGTCCATGGTGCTGTAGCCCAGGGTGGCTGTGGCTTCGCGTACGGCGTTGACGCAGTCTGGGTGGAAGGGGCATGGGGGGTAGTAGGAGACGCGCTCTACGCTGATGTTCAGGCCGCTGTCCTTGCTGGTTTTATCGACGAAGGCGAGGATTTCATTGTGCATGGTGTCGAGCAGTTCTGAGGACACATTGCGCAGGTCTATGCTGAATTTGACTTCGCCGGGAATGACGTTGCGGCTGTTGGGGAATACTTGCACCATGCCTACCGTGCCACGGCCATAGGGCGGATAACGGTTGCCGATATTGACGACTTCCTGCATGATTTTGGTGGAGATTTGCAGCGCGTCTTTGCGCAGGGCCATGGGTGTAGGGCCTGCGTGGGCTTCCATGCCGGTGACGACGCAGTCATACCATGAGAGGCCAAGCACGCCGGGAACGACGCCGATGACCTTGTTAGCATCTTCGAGTACCGGGCCTTGTTCTATGTGGGTTTCGAAGTAGGCACCTATGGGGTGCTGGCCTGGTACTTCTGTACCTTTGTAGCCTATGCGTTCAAGCTCATCACCTACGGTTTTGCCGTCTGTGTCTTTGGCGGCGTATGCTGTCTCCAGCGAGAATGCGCCGCAGAATACGCCTGAGCCCATCATGACGGGGACGAAGCGCGAGCCTTCTTCATTGGTCCAGAAGGCGACTTCGATTGGCGCTTCTGTTTCTATGTTGTGGTCGTTGAGGGTGCGCACGACTTCGAGCGCGGCCAGCACGCCGTAGTTGCCGTCGAACTTGCCGCCGGTGGGCTGGGTGTCGATATGGCTGCCGGACATGATGGGTGGCAGTCCCGGGTTCTTGCCTGCCCTGCGCATGAAGACATTGCCTATCTGGTCTATGGTGACGGCGAGGCCAGCCTGTTTGGCCCAGGAGACGACGAGGTCGCGGCCTTGTTTGTCGAGATCAGTCAGGGCCAGGCGTTTGACGCCACCTTTTTGTGTGGCACCGATTTGTGCCAGTTCCATCAATGAAGCCCAGAGGCGGTCTCCATTGATACGTAAGTTTGCGGTAGACATTTGTATTACTCCTGATCTTATTTTTTACGTGCGCATTTTGTTCAGCGCTTGAAACATGGGCGAGAAGGATGGACGTTTGATATAACGCCCTGCTCCCATCTCGGCCCTTAAATCACCTTCTTTAAATACCAGCTTGCCACCGCTGATGGTGTGCGTTGGTATGCCCTTGACGGTGCGGCCTTCAAAGACATTGAAGTCGCCTTTGGAGAATTGCGTTTTGGCTGACAGTGTCTTGGTGCCATTGACATCCCACAGAACGATGTCGGCGTCTGCACCTTCGGCAATCACGCCTTTGCGCGGGTAGATATTGAAAATCTGTGCGCAGTTGGCGGAGGTGACTTTGACGAATTCTGACGGCGTCAGGCGGCCAGTATTCACGCCTGCATCCCACAAGACCATCATGCGTTCTTCTACGCCGCCGCATCCGTTTGGTATCTTGGTGAAATCATCCTTGCCTGCGGCTTTTTGGGCGGCGCAGAAGGTACAGTGGTCAGTCGCCGTGGCATGCAGGTTGCCGCCTTGTAGGCCTTGCCACAGCGCCTCTTGATGATGGCTGCTGCGGAAAGGCGGGCTCATGACATGGCCTGCCGATTGTGCAAAATCAGGGTTCTTGTAGACGCTGTCATCAATGACGAGGTGGCCTGCCAGCACTTCACCAAACACGCGCTGGCCGTGGGCACGGGCGCGGGTGATGGCGTCCAGCGATTCCTGACAGGATACGTGGACGATGTAGAGCGGCGTGTTAAGCACGTTGGCAATGGCGATGGCGCGCTGAGCGGCTTCGCCTTCTACCATGGGCGGGCGTGACAGGGGGTGCGACTGCGGGCCTGTCATGCCTTTTTTCATGAGCTCTTGCTGCAGGACATAGACTAGCTCACCGTTTTCTGCATGCACGGTAGGTATTGCACCAAGCTCCAGTGCGCGGGAAAAGCTTTTTACCAGGATCTCATCATCAGCCATGATGGCATTTTTATAGGCCATGAAGTGCTTGAAGCTGTTAACGCCATGTTCGTTGACAAGCTTGCCCATGTCAGCGTGAACGGTGTCATCCCACCAGGTGACGGCGACGTGGAAGGAGTAATCTCCAGCAGATTTTTCTGCCCAGCCGCGCCAGGTGTTGAAGGCTTCCATCAGGCTTTGTTGCGGGTTAGGGATGACGAAATCGATAATGCTGGTGGTGCCGCCCGCCAGGCCAGCCGCCGTGCCAGTAAAAAAATCATCTTGCGTGACCGTACCCATGAAGGGCAATTGCATGTGCGTGTGCGGGTCTATGCCACCGGGCATGACGTAGAGGCCGCCGGCGTCAATGACTTCAGCACCCGCAGGTGCGTCGAGATTGTCGCCGACGGCGATGATCTTGCCGTTGTCGCAAAGTACATCGGCTTTAAATTCGCGGTCTGCGTTGACGACAGTGCCGCCGCGTATCAGTATGCTCATGGCAGTTCCTTCATTAATTCATTGGGTGTACGAGATCAGGGAGGTTGCTTCTCGTAGGTTGGGCATCGCTTTATCTGCCCAACACTGGGCTTGAAATAACGTATACGTTCTTAAAAGCCGAGTGTTGGGCTGGTGAAGCGTAGCCCAGCGGGGCCCGGCCCAACCTACGTTCTTGCAACCTAACTCGATGATTTTGCACATTCAAACCTTCTTACCACTCATCAAACCCATATACACCACACCGGACAAGGCAAGGCCGACGAACCAGGCGTAGGTGTAGATGGTTTTTAATACTTCTGGAATAGCCGGGAAGCTGGCAGGAAAAGCCGCATTCAAAAAACCCGGAATATTCGGCAAGACGCCGATCACAAAGGCGATCACGGCAGCCATGTTCCAGCCATTTTTATAGCTGTACTTGCCTTCATCCAGATACAGGGCGTTCACATCAATTTCTGTCTTGCGAATGAAGTAATAATCGATAATCAAAATACCGGCTATGGGGCCTAGCAAGGCGGAATAGCCGATCAGCCAGGTGAAGATATAACCTTGGGTAGATTCCAAAATCTTCCACGGCATCATGATCAGGGCAATGGATGCGGTGATATAGCCACCTGTTTTATATGAAATGAGCTTGGGGTTCAGTGCCGAGAAATCATAAGCCGGGCCGACGAGGTTAGCGGCCAGGTTGACGGATACCGTGTCTATCAGCAAGACCAGCAAGGCGATCAGGACGGCAATGCCCGTCATGCGGCTTGCGAGGTCTACCGGGTCCCACAGGGCTTTGCCGTACAAGACAACTGTGGCAGAGGTGACGATCACGGCCAGCAGTGCCAGCAAGCCCATGGGGGCTGGCAAGCCTATGGTCTGGCCGAGGATCTGATCTTTTTGCGATTTGGCAAAGCGGGTAAAGTCAGGGATGTTCAACGCCAGAGTAGCCCAGAAGCCGACCATGGCTGTCAATGAAGGCCAGAAGGTACTCCAGAATTGACCGGCTTTTTTTCCACCTTCAACAAATTGGGATGGCTGATCGAGGATGGGGCCAAAGCCGCCAGCCTTGTTATAGACCCAACCCAGCAAGACGAAACAGATGATAATTTTAAGTGGAGCGGTATAAGTTTCCAGCTTGCGTATCGAATCCATGCCGTGGAAGATGTACCAGAATTGTATGGCCCAGAAAATCAGGAAGCACACCAGTTGTGCAGCATTAATGCCGAGACCGGCAATATTGTCACCGCCGAGAGGATGACCAATCAATACCCCACCCAGGGTATAAATCATTTGTCCGCCAAACCAGGTTTGTATGCCATACCAGCCACAGGCGACGATGGCACGCATCAGGGCAGGCAAACGGGCACCGCGCACGCCAAACGAAGTTCGCGCCAGCACCGCATAGGGGATGCCATATTTGGCACCGGCATGGCCTATCAGCAACATGGGGACGAGCACGATGGCATTGGCAATAAACACGGTCACTACTGCCTGATAACCCGACATGCCACCTTCAATGAGGCTGGCTGCCAGGGTATAGGCTGGGATACACATGACCATACCCACCCACAAAGCGGCAAAGTGATACCAGCGCCAGGTACGCTGGGCTGCTGAAGTAGGTGCTAAATCCTCATTCCAAAGTTGCCCGCTTTGTGTCTGCATATACTCTTCTCCAGGTGTCGAATGTGAAACGCTCAATTATGCCTATGTTCTTAGCAAGCTTTATTCCATGAATGGAATTGGTAGAGACCTCTCAACACAGAGGCACAGAGGGTGGAAAGGCTTCTTGCAAGAAGCCTTCGTTTCGCAAGCGAGTGGCATGCCACTCGAATTCCTTGCTACACCACAGAGAACGGCAAGAGAATTTCTTTGTTTATCTCCTTGTTTCCTCTATGTCTCTGTGCCTCTGTGGTTAATGGTCTTCGTCTTGACTCCAAACAGAATTTATACGCCCACTATTCTGCAAGTACAAGCAATTATTTCAACACCGCACGCGGGTTACGTGGGTCCTGCGTCCAGTTCATATATGGCTTGCCAGTTGCCTGAGGCACCATGGTGATGCACTGTTCTACCGGGCAGGTGATCTGGCAGAGGTTGCAGCCTACGCATTCTTCCTTGATGACTTCGTATTTGCGGGTGCCGTTGTCTGCAATCAACTGGGCAATCGACTGGTGAGACGTGTCTTCGCAGGCGATGTAGCAGCGGCCGCATTGTATGCATTTGTCCTGGTCGATCTCGGCAATGACGGCATAGTTCATGTCAAGGTATTTCCAGTCTGTCGTATTGGCGACTGCCTTACCGGCAAAATCACTGATGCGTTCATAGCCTTTTTCGTCCATCCAGCGCGACAGGCCGTCTGTCATTTCCTTGACGATGCGGAAGCCGTGCAACATGGCGGCAGTACAGACCTGCACTGAGCCTGCACCCAGCGCCAAAAATTCTGCTGCATCGCGCCAGTTGCCTATGCCGCCTATGCCCGAGATAGGCAAGCCCTTGGTGGCCGGGTCACGGGCGATTTCTGCCACCATGTTCAGGGCGATAGGCTTGACCGCACTGCCGCAGTAACCGCCGTGCGTGCTTTGGGTGCCGACGATGGGGCGGGCGATCATCTGGTCGAGGTCTATCGACGTGATGGAGTTGATGGTGTTGATCAAGGATACCGCATCTGCACCGCCATTGAAGGCAGCACGGGCTGGTACGCGCACGTCAGTGATGTTGGGTGTCAGTTTGACGATGACGGGCAATGAGCAATACTTTTTGCACCAGCGTGTGATCATTTCCACATATTCTGGCACCTGGCCTACGGCTGCACCCATGCCGCGTTCTGGCATGCCGTGCGGGCAGCCGAAGTTGAGTTCTATGCCGTCTGCGCCTGTAGCTTCCACCAGTGGCAGGATGCGTGCCCAGCTTTCTTCTTCGCAGGGGTACATCAGGGACACGATCATGGCGCGGTCTGGCCAGTCTTTTTTGACCTGGGTGATTTCGCGCAGATTGATTTCCAGGCTGCGGTCGGTGATCAATTCTATGTTATTGAAGCCAATGACTTCGCGGTTCTTGCCAAAGTGGGCAGAGTAACGCGAAGAAACGTTGACCGGTGGTGGGTCTTCACCCAAGGTTTTCCAGACCACGCCTCCCCAGCCTGCTTCAAAAGCGCGGATAACGTTATAGGCCTTGTCGGTCGGTGGAGCAGAAGCCAGCCAGAAAGGATTAGGAGCCTTGATGCCGGCAAAGTTAATCGAGAGGTCAGCCATATTACACCTTCGCTTTCAAATCATTATCAATCGCCAGCGCTGCCAGCTTGCCATGTTGGACTGCCTGTACGGTCAAGTCCTGCCCGTCAGCGATGCAATCGCCGCCTGCATAAATGCCGGATACACTGGTGCGGTAATGCGCATCCACATGGATTTTGTCATTCTGCTTTTGCAGGTCTTTTGCCAGGCCGTCTGACAGGCTGCTACTGTCCATGCATTGACCTATGGCCTTGAAGACGGCTTGAGCGGGGATATCGATCGTTGCGCCGCTGGTTTGCAATTTTCCACCCACTTCTTTGGTACGTGCAAAGCGCATGGCGCTGACCTTGCCTTCTGCATCGCGCAAGACTTCTTGCGGTTGCGCCCAGGTGACGATGCGCACCTGGTTGGCTTTGGCGATGTCCTGTTCATGGTGAGTGGCAGACATATGCTCTGCACCACGGCGGTACACCAGCGTGACTTGCTCCGCACCAAGCCGGGCGATTTGCACTGCCATATCGATGGCGGTATTACCGGCACCGATGACCACGCATTGTTTGGGTACGGGTAACTTAGTCAGGTCTTCTGCCTGACGCAGTTCAGCGATGTAATCTACCGCTGCCATCAGGCCGGGGGCATCTTCACCTGTCAAGCCTAACTGACGGCTGGCACCCAGACCGAGACCCAAGAAGACGGCATCATAATCGCGGCGCAAATCTGCCAGGTGCAGGTTCTGCCCCAGTACCTGTTCATGCTTGACGGTGATGCCGCCAATTTGCAGCAGGAATTCTACCTCGCGCTGCGCACTGTCTTCTGTCAGTTTGTACTTGGCGATCCCGTATTCATTGAGGCCACCGGATTTTTGCTTTGCTTCAAAAATAACGACATCGTGACCCAGCGTCGCCAGCCTGTGTGCACAGGATAAACCTGCTGGCCCACCGCCAACGATAGCGATTTTTTTACCTGTACTGGCGGCGCGCTGGAAAGGATGCTGTTCAAACTTTGCATTGTCGAGTGCAAAGCGTTGCAGCAGACCGATCTTGACCGGTGCACCTTCTGCATCATGATTGCGCACGCAAGCATGCTCACACAAAATCTCGGTCGGGCAAACGCGTGAGCAGCTTGCACCGAGTATGTTTTGATCGAGGATGACCTTGGCTGCGCCATTGATATTGCCGACAGCAATATTCTGGATAAAGCTGGGCACATCAATTTCTGACGGGCAGATGCGTGTGCAGGGAGCGTCGTAACAATAGAGGCAGCGGTCACTTTCTATCGCTGCCTGGCGCTTGTTCAGTGCCGGATTCAAATCAGTGAAATGCGAACGCAGCGCTTCCTGACTTTCTTCTGCCTGGGGTAAATGCTTAAGGGCTTCCAACATGGTGGCTCCAATCGATCTTGAGAATTCTTTTTACAAGCAATTTTCGTGACAGCTAATTTACTACTTTAGGACTTACGAAAAATTGTCCCAGCAAGGCGCAGCGACGAAGACAGTACTTTAGTACGGCTAGGAGCTGCAACGCCGCTGGGGCGATTTTCTCGTATGTCCCGCGTTTATTTATTTTGAGGGAAGGAGAATTCCGCCCCCTTGGAAATGCTGTCTGGCCAGCGCTGCATGACTGCTTTCACACGCGTATAAAAGCGTACGCCTTCAGGGCCGTAGATGTGATGATCGCCAAACAGGCTGCGCTTCCAGCCACCAAAACTATGGAAGGCCATGGGCACAGGCAGTGGTACATTCACACCGACCATGCCAACCTGTATCATGCGCACAAATTCACGTGCAGTACCGCCATCGCGGGTGAATACGGCAACGCCATTGCCGTATTCATGTTTGTTGATGAGGTCTGCTGCTGCTTCCATATCCGGTACGCGTACTACGCACAGGACCGGGCCAAAAATCTCTTGCTTATAGACGGTCATTTCTGGTGTCACATGATCAAACAGGCTGCCACCGCAGAAGAAGCCTTGCTCATGTCCTGGCACTTTGAAGTTGCGGCCATCGACGACGAGTTTTGCGCCTTCTGCCACACCGTCACCGATCAGGCTTTCTATACGCTCTTTGGCGGCGTGAGTGATGACAGGGCCCATTTCAGCATCCGGCACCAGGCCGTTATTGATCTTGAGGGATTTGACACGCGCTGCCATCGCATCGACCAGAGCATCAGCAGCAGAACCAACCGCGACTGCGACCGAGATCGCCATGCAGCGCTCACCGGCAGAACCATAAGCTGCACCCATCAGTGCATCGACTGCCATTTCCAGATCAGCATCAGGCATGACAACCATGTGATTTTTTGCGCCACCGAGTGCCTGCACGCGTTTGCCATTGGCGCAACCGCGTGCGTAGATTGCCTGGGCAATTGGTGTCGAACCTACGAAGCTGATGGCCTGTACTTCTGGATGATCAAGCAGTGCATCAACAACAGTTTTATCACCTTGCACGACATTGAATACACCATCAGGCAAACCCGCCTGCTTGAGCAGTTTTGCATGCAGCAAGGATGCAGATGGGTCGCGCTCGGACGGTTTCAGAATAAAAGTATTGCCGCAGGCGATAGCGATAGGGAACATCCACATCGGCACCATGACGGGAAAGTTGAATGGCGTGATACCTGCGACTACACCCAGCGGCTGACGCATGCTGCAGGCATCAATGCCCCGGGCGATTTGCTCGGAGTATTCACCCTTCAACAGTTGTGGGATGCCGATGGCAAATTCCACCACTTCTATGCCGCGTGCGACTTCACCCTTGGCATCGGCCAGGGTCTTGCCATGTTCCTTGGTCAGCAAATTGGCGAATTCATCGATGTGCTGTTGCAGCAGGTTCAGGTAAGCCATTAGCACACGGGCGCGTGACAAGGCTGGTGTGTTTGACCATGCAGGAAAAGCCTTCGCTGCTGCGGCAACTGCCAGGTTAACGTCCTGCTCGCTGCCCAGTGCGACCTGGCCCTGCACCGAACCTAGTGCAGGATTATAGATATCGGCAAAGCGTGGCTGCACGCTTTGATGCAGTTCGCCGTTAATGTAATGATTGACTTGATATGTGGTCATGATGCCCGCCGGATTAGTCGAGGTGTTTCAAAATGTCATGCAATTTTCCGAACAACTGATCTACGTGTTTTTTCTCCAAAATCAATGGAGGTGACATGGCGATGATGTCGCCCGTCGTGCGTACCAGTACGCCTTCGGCAAAGGCTTTCTTGTAGGCTGCCATGGCGCGTGCACCGACTTTGCCTGGCATGGATTCCAGCTCTATTGCACCGATCAGGCCGACATTGCGCAAATCTATGACGTGTGGCAAGCCTTTCAGGGAATGCAGGCCATCTTCCCAATAGGCCGTCATGCTTTGTGCATGTTCCAGTATCTTTTCTTCCTTGAAGACTTTCAGCGATGCGAGGCCAGCTGCAACCGCCAGTGGGTGGCCAGAATAGGTGTAACCATGGAACAGTTCTATGCCTGCCGGGCCGGCCATCAGTGAGTCGTAAATCTTTTGGTGGCTGAATACCGCCCCCATAGGCACGACACCATTGGTCAGTCCCTTGGCTGTGGTCATCAGGTCAGGTGTGACATCAAAAAAGTCAGATGCAAACGGCGTTGCCATGCGGCCAAAGCCAGTGATGACTTCATCAAATATCAGCAGGATGCCATGTTTGTCGCACAGTTCACGCAGGCGTTTCAGGTAACCTTTTGATGGCAGGATGACGCCAGCAGAACCCGCCAGCGGTTCAACGATGACGGCAGCAATGGTGGAGATGTCATGCAACGCAATAATTCGCTCAAGTTCATCGGCCAGATGGGTGCCGTATTCTGGCAGGCCACGGGTAAAGGCATTTTTTTCCAGGTTATGGGTGTGCGGCAGGTAATCAACGCCCGCCAGCAAGGTGCCAAACTGTTTGCGGTTGGCTGGCAAGCCGCCGAGCGACATACCGCCGAAACCTACCCCATGGTAGCCACGTTCGCGGCTGATAAATCGAGTACGCTGGGCTTCGCCGCGGCTGCGGTGGTAAGCCAGCACCATTTTCATGGCAGTATCAACAGCTTCTGAGCCAGAGTTTGTGTAGAACACCTGGCCAAATCTGTTGCCACTGTAGTCTATCAACTGTTCTGCCAGCTCAAACGCTTGCGGGTGGCCGATCTGGAAGGCGGGCGCGTAATCCAGGGTCGCTACCGACTCCTGTACCGCTTTCACCACTGTCGGGTGGGAATGTCCCAGCGGCACGCACCACAGGCCTGCCGTGCCGTCGAGTATCTCGCGGCCATTCTGGTCACGGTAGTACATGCCAGAGGCAGAGGCCACCAGGCGGGGCGCCTCTTTATAGTCACGGTTGGCCGTGAAAGGCATCCAGTAGGAATTGAGTTGTTGTTTGCTGAGCATGGGCTTCTCCTTGACACTGAAAACAATTTACCAAGTGGTAAAAATATGCTGAAATGCTAAATAAGCATATGCAGTAATGACATATACAGCCAGTTTAATTTCATCCAACCGTATTGGTAGCCAGAACATAACAGTTACGTGCGTTTGCACAATTTGTGTTCAGCGAGGAGCAAGCATGGACACCGTAAAAGAACAGCAGGTAGCAGAGCAAAGTCCGATCTGGCCGCAACTGGCGCTGGAGCGCAGCCGCCAGGCAAGCCTGGTAGAGCAGATCGTGCAGGAAGTAAGCCGTCTGGTGCGCCAGAACGACCTGGCGCAGGGCAGCAAGATGCCATCGGTGCGGCAATTCGCCAAATGCAATGCGGTCAGCACCTTTACAGTTGTGGAATCTTATGAGCGCCTGATCACCCTGGGATTGCTGAGTTCACGACGTGGCTCTGGGTATTTTGTCACCAAACCGGCCTGTACACCGCAGCCCATGGCGCAAGCCGTCATACCCAGCGCGCTGGATGCCTTAAGCCCCGATTTGTATTCCGGTGTATCCAGCGCCCTGCCCGTAGGTTCTGGCTGGTTGCCGCCAGAATGGTATGGCGATGATATTTTGCTGGATGCCCTGAAGCAATCGATGCGCATCCCTACCCAGCGCCTGCGTGGTTATGGCAATCCCCTGGGTTTCCCCAGCCTGCGCCAGCACCTGGCCAGCAGCCTGTCGCAGGAATTGTTCAGTGTTGATTCTGAACAGATTTTGCTGACCCATGGCGCTACCCATGGCTTTGACCTTATCCTGCGCACGCTATGTAAACCCGGCGATACCGTTCTGGTCGAAGACCCGGGTTATAGCAATCTGCTATCCCTGATACGCCATCACGGCTGCATACCTATAGGCATAGCCCGCGATGAAAAAGGCCTGAACCTCGACAGCCTCATGGAAAAGGCCCTGCTGCACCAGCCCAAGCTGATGTTTGTGAATACAGTCTTGCAAAACCCGCTGGGCACCAGCCTCTCCCAGGCACAGGCGCACCGCCTGCTGGCTTTGGCAGAACAGTTTGACTTCTGGTTAGTCGAAGATGATATCTATCGTGAACTATGCCCGCGCCCTGAACCCTCGCTGGCAGCGATGGATGGTTTGCGCCGTGTGATACGGGTAGGCAGTTTTTCCAAAACGCTCTCCCCTACCCTGCGTGTAGGCTCAGTCTGTGCATCGCATTCGCTGATAGGTGAACTGTTGAGGGTGAAGATGCTGGCTGGTTTGACCACATCTGAAATCAATGAACGTGCGGTGCTACACGCGATCAGCTCGCGTCTGTACCGCCGCATGCTGGAAAAGCTTAAACGCCAGTTGGAAACTTCACGCAATGCCAGCATGGATTTGTTACTGGCCGCAGGTCTGACCCCATTGGCAGAACCACGCGGTGGTATGTTCATCAGTGCAGGCTGGAAAGATAGCAAGGCCAGTGCCAGCGAGATTTCACGGCAGGCTTTGCAGGAAGGCATCTTGCTGGCACCTGATGAATTCTTCAGCCTGCGCACCAGCGAGCACCCATGGTTCCGCTTCAATATCGCTTATAGCGGTGATGAAGCATTGAAAGCCTTTTTGATGAAGCAGCGTCATGGATAGAGCACCAGACAAACTCACGCGCTCACGCGATGCGCTGCAAGCACGCATCATGCAGGCGGCGGTGGAGGTATTTGCCGAGGCTGGTTATGCAGGCACGGCGCTGGCATCGATAGCCGAACGGGCTGGCCTGTCGAAACAGAATTTGCTGTACTACTTCCCGACCAAGCAAATCCTGTACGAAAAGGTACTGGACCAGGTGCTCGATCAATGGCTGGACCGCATGAATATCCTCGCAGACCCCGATCAAGACCCGGCGACACTACTGGGAAACTACATACGTGCCAAGCTGCGCTTCTCGCGCGAACAACCGCAGGCTTCACGCGTATATGCGATGGAAGTCATCAGCGGTGCACCTGTGTATGCCGAGACCATGCGCAATAAAATACTGCCCTTATTGCAAAAAGATATAGCCGTTTTTGAAGCCTGGATGGCGGCTGGCAAAATCGCTGCCGTGAACACGACACATTTGTTGTTCTCAATCTGGGCGATGACGCAGTCGTATGCTGACTTTGCAGCACAAATGAGCCTGGTGCTGGGTCATAGTCCATTAAACAACAATGACTTTGAAGATGCCGAGACATTGATAGTTGATATGGTATTGCATCGACTACACCTGCAGGCCGCAGCCCCCGTCTAGTTGCCCTTGGATTTGAGGTAATGTAAATGTCTGTCAAATACCACGGAAATAAAATAATGCCTGAAGGCACTTAAGGGAAAATGCTGGCATAATAAATTCTGAGGATACCAAAACTCATTTCGATTGATTTTCCAAAAGTCATGTTGCAATGCAAATGATCGGGGGAATGCATGAATCACGAACAGGGATCTGACGAAGACTGGATCATCGAAGACGAGAGTAATGACAAGTCACAGGATCAACTGAACTCTTCATTTGAATCACACCCCTGGCGGCTACTCATTGTCGACGATGAAGAAGACATTCACGCCGTTACCCGCCTGGCCCTCTCAAATATCGTTTTCAAGGGGCGCCCGCTGGATATACTGTCAGCGCACAGTGCATCTGAAGCATTTGATATCTTAAGCAAAGAAAACGACATCAATCTGATCTTGCTCGATGTCGTGATGGAAACCGATGACGCTGGCCTGCGTCTCGTCAAACGCATACGCGAAGAATTAAAAAATCAACTGGTACGCATCGTCCTGCGGACTGGCCAGCCCGGCCAGGCACCGGAGAAAAGTGTCATCGTCGATTACGATATCAATGACTATAAAACCAAGACCGAGCTGACAACCCAGCGCCTGTTCACAACTGTCATCGCCTCCTTGCGTGCCTATGAAGGCTTGCTGTCAATAGAGCGCAGCCGCATAGGGTTGACACGCATACTGCAGGCGTCTGCCAACCTGTATGAATTAAAGTCCTTGAAAGAATTTGCCAGCGGCGTGCTGAACCAGATAGGTGCAATACTGGATGTCGGTGCCGACGGTGTTCTATGTCTTTCTCGTAATCCACTTGGCAGCAATGGCGGCAACCTGCAAGCCAGTGTAGTTGCAGCGACTGGCACTTATAGCAATTATTCCGGGCTGAACAAACTGCCACAGGATTGCGAGTGGACAGCCATCGTAGAAAGGGCCTTTAACGAAAAGAAAAGTCAGTTCCAGCATCCTGCCGATGTCTTGTTCATCCACACCCGGCAAGGCCATGAATTTGCCATATTGGTGACACCGCCCTGGCCGCTGGGCCAGATGCAGCGAGACTTGCTGGAATTATTCTGCGACCGCATCGCTGCCGCCTTTGATAACCGCTATCTGAACGAGCAATTGCAAAAAGCCCAGGAGGCCTCGGTGGTTGCCTTGACTGACCTGGCAGAATCTCGTGACACGGATACTGGCGGCCATGTGCAGCGCGTTTGCCGGCTGACCAATGCAATTGCCAGAGAACTCAAGCGGCGCAATGATTTTGCGGCTGACCTGACGCCGCAATTCATGGAAATGGTGGGCATCGCCAGCATTCTGCATGATGTCGGCAAGGTAGCGACGCCAGATGCTGTCCTGCTGAAAGCTGGCGGGCATGACAAACATGAACGCGTAATCATGGAATACCACGCACTGGCAGGGGAAACTGTACTGGCGAGGGCTGCCACCATGGTCGATGGTGTCAGTTACCTGACTTATGGCTCACAGATTGCAGGCAGCCATCATGAACATTTTGATGGCCAAGGTTACCCGCGCAAATTAAAGGGGGAAGAAATCCCCTTATCGGCACGCATAGTTGCCGTAGTCGATGTGTTTGATGCCCTGCTGCATCGCCGCCCGTACAAGGAACCATGGTCGCTAGAAGACACCATCGCCTATATCAAATCCAGGAGCGGCACACAGTTTGACCCTCTAGTCGTTGATGCCCTGATCCATTATGTACAGACCGAGCAACCGGACTGGGTCGCCAGCGGAGAATAATCAAACCCGGCCCCATTCCCTCTATCTCAATGCTGACAGGCTTTTCCGTCTGCCGGCTTATCACTTGCCAGCGCCTGAATAATCGGGCACTGCGTCTGCTGGGCTGATGATGCGCATTGATGTATCAGTTCAGTCAACATGTCTTCCATCCTGTGCAGGTCAGCCAGCTTGGCCTTCACCTGTAACAAGCGTTCTTGCGCAACGTCTCGTATGGCTTGTTTGTCATTACCATCTTCGAGCATCAGCAAATTGGCGATTACATCCAGACTGAAACCTAACTCCTGCGCTCTTTTGATAAAACGTATGCGCTCTGCCAGGCTGGCTGGATAGGTTCTGAAACCACTTGCCACCTCGGGCACTGGCAGCAATTCGCGGCGCTGATAGTAACGTATGGTTTCCACGCCTACGCCTGCTGCCTTGGCTAACTGCCCTATCGTATATTGATCTGCATCAGACATTATTAAATAATCCTTGACTCTGTTCTTGGGTACGGAGTCTATGATAAGGCAATATCATTTTATCTGTACGGGAGCATCATCCATGACCCAGGATCACACCACCCACGAGCACAGCGGCAATTGTTGCGGTCATAAGCATGACGAGCAGGCAACCGCAATTCAGGAAAAAAAATATACCGACCCGGTCTGCGGCATGCAAGTCAGCAAGAACAATGAAAAGACAGCCCGTTTTCAAGGTGTCGCCTATTATTTTTGCAGCATGTCCTGCGTCAGCAAGTTCAATGCTGCGCCTGAGAACTATGTGAAGGCCAAGAAGGTCATAGGACTGGGCAGTGTCAATACTGCGAGCACAGATGCCATGCAAAGCGATGCACAGGGTGAGCACAAAGACCCGGTCTGTGGCATGCGTGTCAATGGGCAAAGCCAGCACCAGTTTGTGCATGACGGGCAGTGTTATTATTTTTGTTGTAATGCCTGCCTGGAAAAATTCAGCAAAGATCCTGCCGCCTGGCTGGACCCGGCCAAACGCCCCGCACCTAAGCCCGTCGCCAAGGATGCGATTTTCACCTGTCCCATGCACCTGGAAATAGAACAGGTGGGTCCGGGTACCTGCCCGCTGTGCGGCATGGCGCTGGAACCCAAGGAAGCCTCGGCAGAAGAGGACACCAGTGAACTCGATGACATGTCGCGGCGCTTCAAGTTCAGTCTGGTGTTGAGTTTGCCGCTGCTGATCATGACCATGGGTGACATGCTGCCTGGCGTGTCGTTTCATCACTTGCTGGGCATGACGGTGTTCAACTGGCTGCAATTCATCCTGGCGACACCTGTGGTGCTATGGGCTGGCCTGCCATTTTTTGAGCGTGCGCTGGCGTCCTTCAAGACAGGGCATCTGAACATGTTCAGTCTCATAGGGGTGGGCACTGCTGCAGCTTATGTATTCAGCCTGGTAGCATTGCTGTTACCGGGTATATTGCCTGCCGCCTTCAAGATGGATGGCATGGCACCACTGTATTTTGAAGCAGCGGCCGTCATCATTACTTTAGTCTTGCTGGGACAGGTACTGGAATTGCGGGCGCGCTCGCAAACCAATGCGGCGATCAAGGCCTTGCTAGGCCTGACACCTGCGACTGCGATACGCATTGCTGCCGATGGTAGCGAGACTGAAATTGCCCTGGACGAAGTCCAGCTTAATGATAGTTTGCGCATCAAGCCAGGCGCGCATATACCTGTTGATGGTGTCGTGCTGGATGGTCATAGTAATGTCGATGAAGCCATGCTGACAGGTGAACCACTGCCCGTCAGCAAACAGGCTGGCAACAGAGTCAGTGCTGGTACCATCAATCAGCAAGGCAGCTTCAGCATGCGGGCTGAACGCATAGGCAAGGATACCCTGCTCGCCAGCATCATCAATCTGGTGAACCAGGCCGGACGTTCCCGCGCACCTATCCAGAAGCTGGCGGATCAGGTATCTGGCTGGTTTGTGCCGGGTGTGATTGCCGCTGCCGTGCTGGCCTTCATCGCATGGGCAGTATGGGGGCCAGCGCCGGGGATGGCGAATGGTTTGATGGCTGCAGTATCAGTGTTGATTATTGCCTGTCCTTGCGCACTTGGACTGGCCACGCCGATATCGGTCACAGTGGGTATAGGTCGCGGTGCCCACGATGGTGTACTGATCAAGGACGCAGAAGCACTGGAGAGGCTGGAAAAAATCGACACCCTGCTGATAGACAAAACCGGCACGCTGACAGAGGGCAAACCCACAATGCAACACTTCAGCGTCGCCAGCGGCGAATCAGAAACGGACTTGCTGGCGCTGGCCATGGCACTGGAACAACACAGTGAACACCCGGTTGCCCATGCCATCGTCAGCTATGCAGAGTCTCGCGGTGCAAAGTCCATTGCCATCAGCAATTTTACGTCCATCACGGGCAAGGGTGTCAGCGCCACAGTAGATGGCAAGACGGTCTTGCTGGGTAACCCTGCACTGTTGAAAGAACATGCCATAGAGCTGCCAGGCTTTGAATCGCAAATCAGTGATCTGCAGGCGCAGGGACATACGGTCATGCTGCTGGCGGTTGCACAAAAAGCCGTGGCCATGCTCAGTGTTGCAGACAAAATCAAGAGTAACAGCAAAGAGGCCATCACTCAATTGCAGCAGCAGGGCATGCACATCATCGTGCTGACGGGTGATAACGCCAGGACTGCCCAGGCAGTGGCAAAACAACTGGGACTCGACGATGTGCGGGCAGACTTGCTGCCAGCCGACAAGTTCCGCATCGTACAGGAATTACAGGAACAGGGTCACGCAGTTGCCATGGCTGGCGATGGCATCAATGATGCACCTGCGCTGGCGCAGGCTGATGTTGGCATCGCCATGGGCATCGGCACCGACGTCGCCATGCACAGCGCCCATGTGGTGCTGGTCAAAGGTGATTTGCGCGGCATAGTAAAAGCCCGCGCCCTGAGCAAACAGGCCATGAAAAACATCAGACAAAACCTGTTCTTTGCCTTTGCCTACAATTTTGTCGGAGTGCCCATTGCCGCAGGCTTGCTGTATCCATGGTTCGGGATTTTACTCAGCCCCATGATAGCCAGTGCGGCGATGAGCCTGAGTTCAGTCTCCGTCATCAGCAATGCCTTACGCCTGCGGCATGCAAAGCTGTAGTATGCAATTGTCAGGAACAGGTAAAATACGCGCCTGTTCCTGCTCACCAAGTTTCATAAGAAGAATCCATGCGTATCTCCCGCCTGCTTGTTGCTCTCTCCACCCTGTTTATCCTGTCAGCACAGGCCGCAGATAAAACCAGGAAACCTGGCAAAAAACCTGTAGAAAAAACTGTCAGCACAACGGTCTATGTGGCTGGTGACATTGCCGATTGCCGCAAGCAACCTCCTGCAGAAAGCATGGCAGCCAGAACCGCAGAGCTGATAGCCGCCGGCCTGGCCAAAGACAATACAGCACGAGCCATTACCCTCGGTGACAATACCTACCCGGTAGGCAAGCCAGAAGAATTCACCAAATGCTATGAGCCCACCTGGGGACGCTTCAAGGATAAAACCCTGCCTTCACCGGGCAACCATGATTACGGCATGCCCAAGGCCCTGGGTTATTACAATTACTTTGGAGAACTGGCCGGGCCTGACAGGCGCGGCTACTATGCAACGCAATTAGGCAAGTGGCTGGTGCTCTCGCTCAACAGCAATCTCGACCCCAGCCAGATGCAAGTGCAGATGACATGGCTGAAAGAAGAGCTGGCCAGCAACAAACAAAACTGCACCCTGGCTTTCTGGCATCACCCTGTATATAGCTCAGGCGGCCATGGCAATAATAAGAACATGCAGGAAGCCTGGGCCATGCTGGTAGCAGCCAAGGCAGATCTGGTCCTGACTTCGCATGATCATGATTACGAGCGTTTTGTGCCACTGGATGCGAATGGCGACAGGGACGACAAGAATGGCATACGCAGTTTTGTGGTTGGCACTGGCGGGGCTAAACTGACACCGATGTTTTTACCCAAAGGGGCGACGGAGATACGAGACAATTCCACCCATGGCGTACTGAAACTGACTTTGCAAGACAAGTCTTACGAATGGGAATTTATGCCTGTTCCAGGCCAGGATTTTACCGATAAGGGCAAGGGCATTTGTCATTAAATACCGAGCCCCTGAACTTGTTTACAGCGGGCGCAACTTTGGTACGCCATACTCTGCATCGGCATTGATATGCTCAAGCACGGCGCGCATGGCTTTTACCTTGCTTGCGCCCATGCTCTCAATTAAACGATGTTCAAACTCCTGGTGAAAGGCGCGCGCCACCTTCATCAGGGCCAGTGCACGCGGTGTCAGGTGCAGCAATCTCACCCTTGCATCAGTAGTGTCATCTTCACGCCGCACATAGGCTTTTGCTTCCATATCATTGATGATTTTTAGCGCGCCCTGTGGAGTCATCCCCAGGCTTTCTGCAAGCTGCTTGAGATTTTGCGGATTGTTTTCCAGTAAACGAAAAACATAGCCGAAAGAACTGCCGACATCGGCATAGCCTTGCTGTGCCAGATGTTGATGCAATTGTTCTTTAAAGCTGCCAAAAGCCAGATTCAGCAATACGCCGAGATCCATATTTTCTTGCATGGTATTTTAATTCACCTTAGTTTATAATCTTTGGTGAATTATATCACAAGAGGAAATCATGAATCTGATCGACGCATCATCCGCCAAAGTGTTTACCATGCATGACGCCACATTCACTGGCCTTGCATCCCCCAGCCGCGGCTCAACAGAAAATTCAGCCTGGATCGTTGAACTAAGTGCCAACAAACCCGGCGTCGCGCACCAACTGACACGGGAAGAGATATTTATCTGCCTTTCAGGAACTGCGAAAGTAAGCCTCGGAGACGATCATTACACGCTGAGTGCAGGTGCATGCCTGATCGTACCTGCCCATACCCGTTTTTCAATCAGCAAGACCAGTGATGAGAATTTCAGAGCCGTAGCGATCTTGCCAGTAGGGGCTGAGGCAGTGCTGGAAGATGGCAAGACATTCACGCCACCATGGGCGCTGTAACCACACATTAACTACACATTAACGACTCATTAGCGACACATTAAAAAAGCAAGATGACTAGCATATCATCTTGACAATATCCGGGATATCCAGAATATGAAATGGATGATAAGGTCCATATCAAATTCAAATGATGATTCCGTATTTTTTTGCACTATACTCAAGTACGGCTCAACAACTTAGTCAGCTTTGCTGCCTGGGTTGTCACTTCCCGCGTCCGCCAGACGCATCATGGAGTCGTTATGCATATAGAAGAAACCCTCAGGCTGGATTTCAAGGACGTATTAATACGCCCAAAAAGGTCCACCCTCACCTCGCGCTCTCAGGTCAATCTGGAACGCGAATTCGTTTTCCATCATTCCCGCAAGACTTATCACGGCATCCCCATCATTGCTGCAAACATGGATTCTACCGGCACCATGGAAATGGCCGCTGCACTGGACCCGCATCAGTTATCGGTAGCCCTGCACAAGCATTACGATGAAGACGCACTGGTCGACTATTTCTCTGCTTTGCAAAAGAAATCGACGGCCTTTTATTCGATGGGTATTACCCAGTCCGATTTTGAGAAATTCTCTGCCGTCATGGCGCGCGCTCAGAACGCCATAGAATATGTCTGCATCGATGTGGCGAATGGTTATACCGAGGGCTTTATCAATTTCGTCAAAAAAGTGCGCACCACTTATCCACACCTGACCATCATGGCAGGCAATGTGGTGACCGGTGACATTACTGAAGAACTGATACTGGCCGGTGCCGACATCGTCAAGGTGGGCATAGGCCCGGGCTCAGTCTGCACAACGCGCAAGATGACAGGCGTGGGTTATCCGCAATTATCAGCCGTGATTGAATGTGCGGATGCTGCGCATGGCCTGGGCGGGCAAATTTGCGCCGACGGTGGCTGCGTTGTACCGGGTGATCTGGCCAAGGCGTTTGGTGCCGGTGCAGACTTTATCATGCTGGGTGGCATGCTGGCTGGTCATGATGAATGTGCTGGCGATCTGGTAGAACGCGATGGTCAGCAATTCAAACGCTTCTACGGCATGAGCAGCCGTGCCGCGATGGACAAGTACGCAGGTGGCGTTGCCAAATACCGTGCGTCAGAAGGCAAGGAAGTATTGATTCCTTACCGCGGCCCGGTAGAAACAACCTTACAGGACATACTCGGTGGCGTGCGCTCAGCCTGCACTTATGTGGGCGCGCACAAACTCAAGGAGTTGACCAAGCGCACGACCTTCATCCGGGTCACCCAGCAATTGAATGAAGTGTTCGGAAAATCCTGACCTGAATAAATCCTGTTTAGTACTAAACAAAATTAACATAATCTCGTAACAATACTACAAGCCAGCTTCGCAAGAAGTTGGCTTTTTTTTCATAATTATTATCAATTAAATGATTTAGCCTGCATTTGGCATAAATCATGCATAGATATGCGATATTTATGCCATTTTGACAGGTGAATTTTCATGATTTCAATCACATCTGTGATTTGAATATTGCTAAGTGCCTACATCCATGGCAGGATAGCCGTTCGGATTTGTGAAAATTTCCTGCGCAGCGAGCAAAATGATTTTGCACCAATTTATTGCAATTGTTTTGAAATGCACTATTTTCATGCGAACATTCTTTTCGCTGTAATACAGCCGATTGCTTGATTTAACTTTAGCTTTAAAAACGGTCTTTTGTCTGGAGTAATATGAAAACGGTAGTTACTAAAACAACAGGGAAGTTATCATTTCTCACTTTCAGCCTGGCATCCAGTGCCTTGCTCATTACTGCCTGCCAAAAAACACCGGAGCCTGCTCCTGTTACCAGTGCACCAGAGGCACCTTCATCGACAGCCATGCCAACTGGTTTGGTAAAAAATCCGGTCAAACATGCTGATACTGCCGATGTGACGAAGTGGATGGATATGGCATCCAACAAGTCAGCCGCGCAAATCGCCAAAGAAGAAAAACTGGCGAAAGAAGCTAAAGAGGCCAAAGAAGCAAAAGAGGCTAAAGACGCCAAGGATGCAAAAGCGGCAGCAGAAGCAAAAGCCCTGGCAGCCAAGGTAAAAGATGCGCCCAAAGCGGCATCAGCAACGGCTACTGCACCTGCCCCGGTACCTGTCGTCGCTGCACCCAAGCCGGTAGAAACGCCACCGCCAGTAGTCGCTGCTGCACCAAAGCCTGCACCAGTTGCGGCACCGGTTGAAAACCTGACTTTAAAAGTCGTCTCCAGCGTCCAGCCCAAATACCCCAGCACTGCAGTACGCGCAGGCATCACCTCAGGTGTAGTCAGCGCACGCGTGCATATTGATACGGATGGCAAGGTCTCGCAGGTAGAAATTGTCAAAGCCAATCCACCCAAACATTTTGACAGGGAAGTGATTGCGGCGGCATCTCAATGGAAGTACGCGCCGATTTCCAAGCCACTGACCACTTTGCTGGAATTTAATTTCAAGCTCGACAATTAAGACTAGCCATAATAAAAAGAGCCTGCCTGATGAAAATCAGGCAGGCTCTTTTATTTGCAGCTGTATTAAGGTAAGTATTCAGTCCGGTATTCAACCCAGACGCAAAGTCTTGCGCTGGTCCTGGTTGGCGGCTTCTGCCTTTTTGAACTTGCCGGTCTTGATGACATTGCCGCCCTCGGGCAGACCTGCGACCTTGAACACACCCACCACCTGATGCAGATTATCTGCCTGCTCAAGCAGGCTCTGGGCCGCAGCGGCGGCTTCTTCTACCAGAGCGGCATTATGCTGGGTCACCTGATCCATCTGTGTGATCGCCACATTCACCTGTTCTATGCCGCGGCTTTGTTCGCCCCCTGCGGCGGCAATTTCACTCATGATCTCGGCCACCTGTTTGACGGATGTCACGATCTGGTCCATGGTCACACCGGTTTCATCCACCAGTGCAGTGCCTGCATCGACTTTAGCCACAGAGTCACCGATCAATTGCTTGATCTCTTTGGCAGCACTGGCTGATCTTTGCGCGAGATTGCGAACTTCAGAAGCGACTACGGCAAAACCGCGCCCCTGTTCACCTGCTCTTGCCGCTTCCACCGCTGCATTCAAGGCGAGGATATTGGTCTGGAAGGCGATGCCATCGATGACGCCGATGATATCAACGATCTTGCGTGAGCTGTCCTTTATCGCACCCATGGTACTCACCATTTGCCCAACCACATCACCGCCCTTGCTGGCAAAGTCAGATGAGGACATCACCAGTTGATTCGCTTGCGAAGCACTGGCTGCATTATGCTGCACGGTTGAAGTCAGCTCCTCCATCGATGAAGCTGTTTCTTCGAGTGAGCTGGCCTGACTTTCAGTGCGCTCAGACAAATCCAGGTTACCGGCGGCAATTTCGTTCGATGCGGTGAAAATCGTGTCAGTACTGGTCCTGACCTGGCTGACGATGTTAATCAGGCTCTGATTCATATTGAACAAGGCTTGCAATAACTCACCTGTTTCATCTTTGGAACTGATCTTGATATCCTGACGCAAATCACCAGCGGCAATATTGTTGGCGATATCAATCGCGTAATTCAATGGGCGGGAAATACTGCGCACCAGCCACACACCCATGGCAGACCCAAACAATACAGACAATACAATGAACAGGGCTGCAAATACCTGGAAGCTGCGGAAGAAACTTTGCGAAGCTTCATACTCAGATTTACCTACGCTGAGCTGCAATTGTATGAGCCCATCCATCGATTCTTTCATGGATAAAAACAAGGGATCTACTTTGCCATGGAATAATTTTGAAGCCGCATCCATGTCCTTATTTTTTAACGCTGCCAAAGTCGGATTCAGCCCCTCGTCCAGAAATAATTTGCGCCTTGCTGCAAACTGGTCTGCCAGGACTTTTTCTTCTGGCGTCAGGTAAGTCGCCATGTATTCACCCCAGATCTTGCTCGCCTCAGCCTTGCCAGCTTCAACAGCAGCAATGTGGGCAGACGCTTTTTCCGGGTCATCAGTGATGGCCTTGGCGGTAATGACCTGATTTCTCATGATCAGGCGTATCACGCCATCCAGTTGGCCCAGCGCTACCAGCCTGTCGTCATACACAGTCTTGATGGAATTATTGCTGGCGTTCAAACTCAGAAACCCTGCAGAACCTATCGCCAGCACCAGCAGTGACAATAGAATGAAGCTGAAAATGAGCTTGGTCCTGATGCGAATATCCTGAAACATACTGGCCTCCGTAACGTCGGGCGGATGATGAAGAAACATGATTAAGCGTATTGCCTGCCTGACAAATTAATTCAAAGTACAGGGCAAAGTACAGGGCAAACGGGGACATGCGCATCTGGGCTGGCCTGATGCGTGATTTGACTTTAAATGCTAAAAGGCAATAACTCAAGGCATGACAAGTAATTCAACAATGCTGAGCTATTTTCCCCACAAAGTATGAAGAATTGTTTCCATACGCAAATATCGATATGAAATTTGGAAAATGTGAAAATTATTTTGCCTGATTGTCTATATCACTGGCAGCCAGCTTGCGCAAAACCTGCGCTGCTGCCATCAGGCCAAAAGAAGCAGTGACAACGATGGAAGAACCAAAACCGGCGCAATTCAAACCTGTCACAGCAATATTGGCATTAGTACTGGCATCGGCACCTGCACCAACTTCGCAAGCCTCGGCAGGCTCAGGCATGCTGAGCGCTTCCATGGAAAACACAGCATCAATACCAAATTTGCTTTTTGCGCCACGCGGAAAACCATGGTTCTGGCGCAGGCGCTTGCGTACCAGTGCCAGCAAAGGTTCTTGCTCGGTGCGTGAGAGATCACGAATTTCTATCTTGCCGGGATCAGTCTGCCCGCCTGCTGCACCTATGGTGATCAGCGGTATCGCATGCTGGCGGCAATAGGCGATCAGTGCGGTCTTGGCTTTGACATTGTCGATGGCGTCAATCACATAATCAAAACCCGGCTGGCCCAGCATGACATCGAGATTGTCTGGTGTGACAAAGTCTTCGACCTCATTTACCTTGCAATAGGGATTGATCAGTGCAATCCGTTCGGCCAATGCAGTAACCTTGGCTTTACCCACTGTATCGGTATTGGCCTGTATCTGGCGATTGATATTTGATTCAGCCACATTGTCGAGGTCTATCATGGTGATGCGGCCTATGGCACTGCGCGCCAGCGCCTCTACCACCCATGAACCTACACCGCCCACGCCTATGACGCAGACATGCGCCTGCTTGAAACGCTCAAGACCTGCCGCTCCATATAAACGGGCAATGCCACCAAAGCGGCGTTCAAAATCGATATCTATTACATCTTGCATAAGAAAATTGCGCCAAAAGGCTGGACATTGTAAGCAGGCGCTATTTTACTTGATGCGGCTCCAGACGTGACTTTAACGCCCGGCTTTGCGCTTCAAATCAGAGAATAGCGAAAATACCCATGGCCGGGTCGCCATCAACAGGGCCATGCCCTGTCTTTGTTCTGATGACAAGCTGGCATCAATATCTGCCAGCTCATTAAACTCAGTCAGCAACCGTGCGATTTTTCTTTGTAAAACAGCAATCGAAGCAGCACTGAGCTCGCGCGTTTCAAAACGCAAAGTCGCCTGCTCATCATGAAAATCATTCTGCAAGAATTCTTCCATAACCTTAGACTGGTATTTTCTGCGTATAGGCCCATCCTCACGCCATTGCAGAGTGGTATGGGTCAGTAACTTGATGCGGTTATGTGGATGCAGCTCTATCAATTCCAATCGTTCCAGCTTCATCAACAACTGCAATAACTCCGTTTCTGCAATCTCAAATTGCCTGGCAATTTCACGGACTTGCCACTGATTCAGCAAGAGATAAAAAACGCCCAGCAACCTGGGCTGGTCCGCCAGGGTCTGCTCTTGCAAGTCAGATAATTCCCCCTTGAGTTCCTGCTGGCCGCGTGCGAGTCTGGCCAGCTCCAGGAAATCCAGTTCCAGTAACTGACATATCGCCTCCAGCCTGCGCACAGTGAAAGTCGATTCAGAAAACAGGCGTTTCACGCTGGCTTCACTGATTTGCAGATGTGCCGCCAGTTGTGCATAGGTCAGGCCTTTTTGCTTCAGGTGCTTTTTCAGGGCAATCGTGATTTGCTGAGTCAGGTTCATGGCGCGTCCATTTTTGGGATAAATAGAATTGTATGCATTAAGGCAAGACCAAAAGGCTCACTGCAGAGACACAGAGACTCTGAGAAAAGCACGGGCACTCACCTCAGTTGTACTTCGCTTTTCTCAGTGCCCCCTCTGTGCCTCTGTGTTGAAAGGTCTTCTGTAAAAACTGAACGTGGCTTCATAAACGGCCAAGAGTATTGATATTCAATACTAATTTTTATTAGATTGTATATCAATACCTCGAATTGCAAAATGCAATCTTCTATCAAGGAGAAAAAGCATGCACGAGAACCACACCACGTACACGGTCAATGATATTCATTCCGCATTGAACCTCACCAGGGTCAGCGAGATCATAGAAATAAGCAACCTCCCTCAGCTTGCCGCCACGCTGGAAAAAGCCAAAAGCCAGGGGAAGAAAATTGCCATCAGCGCAGGCAGGCATGCGATGGGTGGGCAACAGTTTGCAGAAGATGCCATCTTGCTGGACATGCGTGGCATGGACAAGGTACTCAGCTTTGACCGTGAGCTGGGCATTATCACGGTAGAGGCTGGCATACAATGGCCAGCTCTGATTGATTATCTGGAAGCTGCGCAGAAAAACAGTATGCAGCCATGGGCAATACGGCAAAAACAGACCGGTGCCGATGACCTCAGCATAGGCGGTTGCCTGTCAGCGAATGTGCATGGTCGGGGCTTGCAAATGCGCCCTTTTATTGCTGATGTAGAGAGCTTCAGTCTGCTGGATGCACAGGGCAGATTACAGCACTGCAAGCGCGATACAAACAGCCATTTATTCAGACTGGCAATAGGCGGCTACGGTGCATTTGGCGTAATCACCAAAGTCAGTCTGCGCCTGAGCCAAAGACAAAAAATGCGGCGCGATGTCAGCATCATCTCGCTGGATGAATTGATGCCTGCATTCCAACAACGCATGGAAGCTGGCTATGTGTATGGCGACTTCCAGTTTGCCATTGACCCTGCCAGCCCTGACTTTTTGCAGCGAGGTGTTTACTCCTGTTATTGCCCGGTATCAGACGCCAGCAGCATACGCGAAGAACATGCCCTCAGCGATGAGCAATGGCAGCAATTGCTGATGCTCGCGCATGTAGATAAGAGCCGCGCCTTTGATTGTTACGCCCAGCACTATATGGCCAGCTCAGGCCAGATTTACTGGAGTGACAGACTGCAGCAAACAACCTATCTTGACGGCTATCACAAAAAAATAGACGAAATGCTCGGGCACCAGGGTTCGGAGATGATAGGTGAATTATATGTACCCAGGGCTGCACTGCCAGCCTTCATGCATGATGCCGCACAAGACTTTCGCCAGCATGCTGTCGATCTCATTTACGGTACCGTGCGTTTGATAGAAGCCGATACAGAAAGCTTTTTGCCATGGGCGAGACAAGACTATGCCTGCGTGATTTTCAATCTGCATACTGAACATACAGAAAGCGGTATCGCCGCAACCGCTGCAGCTTTCCGACGACTGATTGATCTCGCCATCAAACGCGATGGTAGTTTTTATCTGACCTATGGTCGCTTTGCCACAGTTGAGCAAACTCGCCATTGCTATCCAAACTTTGAAAACTTCCTGGCGTACAAACAGCGTCTTGATCCTGAGTCGCTATTCCAGAGTACCTGGTTACGCCATCATACGGCCATGTTTGCAACACACCTGGAGCAGGCGGCATGAAGACAGATCAGGCCAGCAACACCGCTCTTATCGTTGCAGCCGGGGTACAGATGCTGGCGCGTGATCCGGCTTACGCAGGTTTGGTACCGGCAGCCATGGCGGCGCATGGCCAGCGTTTATTACGGGTCAGCCACCCGCGCCTGTCCAGTCTGACTGCACGGCACTGGTTTCGCAGCCTTGCCTACGCAGCGGCAAAAATTACCCTGCCCGGCATCTTGCAGCACTATGTATTGCGCAAAATACTCATCAGGGAATATGTCGTCCGCGCAATCACTGCCGGTACCCGCCAGATCGTTTTGCTCGGTGCGGGTTACGATACCTTATGCATGGAGCTTGCTACGCCATATCCAGACTTGAGACTGATAGAAATCGATCACTCGGCTACCCAGGCGATCAAGCGCGCTGCGGCTGGAACATCGGGGGCAGCAGCGGCCGCAGGAGCGCATCGCATACACTATATAGCTGCCGAACTGGGTAAGCAAAAACTGAATGAGGTATTAAACAACTGCAAGGCATTCAATCCTGACCTGAAAACCCTGTTCATCGCAGAAGGCTTGTTGATGTATTTAACATGCAATGATATAGCCAGTTTGTTGAAACAAATGCAGATGGCAGCCACCAAAACAGCATTGGTTTTTACCTGGATGGAGATTCAGGCAGATGGCCAGCCCAATTTTCGGCCAGCCAGCAAGATTATCGACTTTTTCCTGAGGAAAAAAGCAGAACCCTTTTTATCTGGCATGCCGCAAGACAGGGTTCCGGTATTTTTAAAGCAACTAGGCTATGCCTTGCAAGACTTGAAGGAAAGCATTTCTGTATGCCCGCAGGACTGCCGTATCAAACCGATTGCCGGAGAATATATCTGCATGGCTGAGAGTCTGTGAACCTGAATTTGATATGACGCAAGCAGGGCCAGCCTGTCTATTGCATAATAAGCGTATCAATACAGGTAAAGTGAACATGAATACTCTATTCGACAGCGCCCCAGGCTTTGATCAGCCCCTGGCCGTTCTCAAGCATTGCCATGACCGCATACGCAAGCAACTGGCGACCATGGGCAAGTTGCTGGAACATTTGCCTAGCCACGGCGCAGACCAGGATGCGCAGCAGGCGGCGCAGTCTGTCTTGAATTATTTTATCAAAGCAGCCCCCTTGCACCACGAAGATGAAGAAATCAACCTCTTGCCTGAACTGCAAGCAACGGCCAGGGACGAAGATGCCAGCTTGCTGGCCACCCTGCTGCCAAAAATCCTGAGCCAGCATGAAGACATGGCCGCGCAATGGGGCAAGCTAGAAAAGCAGCTAACTGCCATTGCCGCTGCAAGTGCAGCAAATCTGTCTGAGGCCGCGGTAAAAGACTTTCAAGCCCTGTATAACGAGCACATGCAGACAGAAGAAACACAGATCGCCCCGATGGCGAAACGTCTGTTTTCTGATGCACAAATGGCCGCCCTGGGTGCTGCCATGCAGGCAAGGCGTGGCATTGCTGCATAAAACAAGCTGCAAAGACCCTGCAATATTTCTGACTATTTTATGAAGGATGAACATGTCCATCGCTGATATCCGCACCGACTACAAAAAAGCCAGCCTGGCTGAAGCTGATGTACGGTCTGAACCTTACAGCCAGTTTGCCAGCTGGTTCGATCAGGCCTTGAAAGCTGATGTGCCAGAACCCAATGCCATGACACTTTCGACAGTTAGCACTGATGGCAAGCCCAGCTCACGCATCGTCCTTATCAAGGAATTTGATGCGCGCGGCTTCTCGTGGTTCACGAATTATGATAGTGCCAAAGGCCAGGACCTGGAGAACAATCCTCATGCTGCGCTGCTGTTTTTCTGGATTCCTCTGGAGCGCCAGGTGCGTATAGAAGGCCGCATAGAAAAGCTCAGCGACGCAGAAAACGATACCTACTTCAATAGCCGCCCGCTGGGCAGCCGTCAAAGTGCACTGGCGTCGCAACAAAGCCAGCCTATCGCGGACAGGCAAGCGCTGGAACAAAAAATGGCTGCGGTGGTGGCAGAATTCGGTGATCAACCTCCTCGCCCTGCCCATTGGGGCGGCTACCGCCTGCTGCCAGAGCGCGTCGAATTCTGGCAAGGCCGCAGCTCGCGCCTGCACGACCGTATCGTCTATACCTGCGATGAAAATGGCGCATGGAAAATTTCCCGCCTGCAACCTTAAAGCTGTTCAACAGCCCTGACTATTCTCTTTGAGAAGATATTGACGAGATAGTCAGGTGCCCAAATTGGCATGAGGGTATACAGAGCATGATATCCTCGGTGTTTTTTTACCGACACCAAAGTCCATGCCCAAGAAAAAAATCTTGCTATTAAGCGTATCCGCTGGCGCTGGTCACAAGCGTGCCGCCCAGGCCATACAGGCAACGGCGCTGGCCTATCCCGCCGATACTGAAGTCTTGCATCTGGATGTAATGGATTTTGTTACCGCCGGATTTCGCAAGATTTATACTGATTTTTATATCAAGCTCGTCAATAAAGCGCCGACGCTGTGGGGTTATCTCTACCATGCGTCCAATGAAGCGCAATCTGATAGCACCATGGAAAAACTCAGGCGTGGCATAGAGCGCCTGAATGCCCGCCCATTGCTGCAAGCCATAGCTGATTTTGCGCCAGATGTCATCGTCTGCACGCATTTCTTGCCAGCAGAAATGCTGTCCCGCCTGTTACGCAAAGAAAGGCTGCATTGCCCGGTCTGGGTACAGGTCACCGACTTTGATTTGCACAGAATGTGGGTCCATGATCACATGGCTGGCTATTTTGCCG
This sequence comes from Undibacterium sp. TC9W, assembly GCF_049339865.1. Lineage (NCBI taxonomy): Bacteria > Pseudomonadati > Pseudomonadota > Betaproteobacteria > Burkholderiales > Oxalobacteraceae > Undibacterium > Undibacterium sp. TC9W. The sequence goes on from NZ_JBMPPJ010000010.1 coordinate 68,695, forward strand.
CCAGCGAAGAAGTGGCAGACCGCATGCGCATCAATGGCATACCGGCTGAGCGCATTCATGTCACTGGCATCCCTATCATGCCCGCCTTTACGCAGCATCTGGACAGGAAAATCTGTGCGGCAGAATTTGGCCTTGATCCTGCGCTGCAAACCTTCATGCTCATGGGCGGTGGTGCGGGCCTGGGCGGCCTGGATGAAGTCGCAGAGCGCCTGCTGTCATTGCCAGGCAATTTCCAGCTCATCGTGCTCGCGGGTAAAAATGCGCCTGCACTGCAAGCCTTGCAAAAACTCGCCCTGCGTTATCCTGGCCGCCTGCTGCCTCAGGGCTTTACCGACAAGGTAGAACGCCTCATGGCTTGCGCTGACCTGGTCATTACCAAACCCGGCGGGCTGACTACCTCCGAGTGTCTGGCCATGGGTTTGCCCATGATCGTCAACTCACCAATACCGGGGCAAGAAGAGCGCAATGCTGACTTTTTGCTGGAACAGGGCGTTGCGTTGAAAGCCTATGATGATGTCAGCCTCGCTTACCGCTTGAATTACCTGTTGCAGCACCCAGATAAATTGCGCGACATGCATGACAAGGCGCAGGCTTTGGGGCGCCCTAAAGCAGCAACGCAGGTCTTGCAAGCCATATTGGATACACCGGTTTAAGTTCTGGTTTGACTATGATATCTGCTAACAACTCAGTTAACAATTCAGCTAACAATTTAGCCAATCGTTCAGCTAAAAGCGCATTCGTGCCCTTCCTGGCCTGTTTTGCCTTTGCCTGCATCCTGGCGCTATTTTTTGCGCAAGTAGAAATCCAGATAGAAGGTAGCGCAGGCTGGGCCGCCAACTTGCCTACCTGGCGCATAGAAAAACACTGGCTGCTCGATATCTTCTGGGGTGGCCGGGCGATGACGGGTTACCATGCCTGGGTGTTCCCTTTCATCACTCTGTTTTTTCATTTCCCCTTTGCTATGCTGCAGCAATGGACGCTGAAGCTGGAATGCCGTGCGATTGCCAGCATCATGACATTCTGGGTAGCAGAAGATTTTTTATGGTTTGTCATGAACCCGGCCTATGGCATCTCGCGCTTCAATGCCCATGATGTACCATGGCATGTGCACTGGCTACTGGGCGTGCCCACTGATTATTGGCTAGGCTTCATCGGTGCGACTTTTCTCTATATTTATTCGTACAAACAACATGCAAAACAAGATGCGAAATAAACGATTCAGGACCGGCCTGAAAACCTGGACTTCATTGGCCAGGCTGGCCGCTCTATCCTGCTCCGGTATGCTATTGATGTCCACAATAGCTAGCGCACAAACTGTAAGGCCTGAAGACTGGGCCACTCCGGTTGCAGAGACTCAAAATCTGTATCGTGTGAACCAGGACTTTTACCGCAGTGCCCAGCTCGGCAGCAAAGATGTGGCGCTATTGCAATCACTCGGCATAAAGACTGTGGTCAGCCTGCGCTCGTTTCATTCTGATACCAGCATATTCAAAGATTCCAATATCAAGCTGCAACGCATAGGTATCAATACCTGGAGTATCAATGATGCCAATGTCATCTCGGCTCTGCGCGCCATCAAGGCGGCAGAGAAGGACGGCCCCGTGCTTTTGCATTGCATGCATGGTGCGGACCGTACTGGTCTGGTAACAGCCATGTACCGCATCCTGTATCAGGCCTGGAGTAAAGAGAAGGCGCTGGAAGAGTTGATGAAGGGTGGCTATGGCTACCACAGCATGTGGAAAAACATCCCGGAATATTTGAAAAACGTGAACATAGAAAAAATACGCGAAGGTATCGACAAGCCATGAAGCATGCAATTGTTTTAATCGGTATCACTGCGAGTTTACTGGCGCTATCGACCACACAGGCAGCACAACTGGACGCCAGCAAATTCACTGAAACACAAGTACAGTTAATTGACCAGAGCAAGCCAGACAGCAATGGCAAAACCTTTGCCGCAGGTACTATCCTGAATGCCCCGGTTGCCAAAGTCTGTGCCGCCATACAGGCGTATGAAGATTACCCGAGCTTCATGCCGAATACCGCCAAGGCAAAAGTCACACGTCAAGCCAATGAATCTGCCCTGGTTGATTTCACCCTGAACCTGCCATTAGGGAAAGTGAAAAAATACCGCCTCAAGATGACGCCCAAAGTCAGCCCGGCCACATGCAACCTGAGCTGGAAGTTACAGCCCTGGGAAGGCCTGAAGCAGGAAGAAACCATCGCCGACACCTCAGGGTATTGGGAACTGACTCCTTTGGCAGATAACCCCAGAAAGACTGTCGTCAAATATCAGGTATTCACTGATCCGGGGCCTGTGCCCATGGGCCTGGGCTGGATAGTCGATAGCATGAGCAAAGACAGCATACCGAAAATGATGGATGCACTCAGGACCAAGCTGCGTTGATCATTATCATTGACAGCCTGCGTTGATTACGTAAAAAAAGGAGAGTCGGCAACTCTCCTTTTTTCTATGCAGCGAATTCGTTGATTCAACACCATTTCAACCCATGCTAGCCTATCAGCTTGCTGGCGAACATCTTCCTCGCTTTGGCGACTTTAGGCGCCACCACGAATGAGCAATAGCCTTGCTCAGGATGCTGGCGGAAATAATTCTGGTGGTAGTCTTCCGCAATATAAAACATCGGTGCCTGGCTGACTTCAGTGACGATGGCGTCATCCCAGACCATTGCCATTTCCTTGACCACTTGCTCAGCAGTTGCCTGCTGTTGTGCATCATGGAAAAAAATGACGGAGCGGTATTGAGTGCCAGTGTCATTGCCCTGACGGTTCAGCGTAGTAGGATCATGGATGGTGAAGAAAATCTCCAGCAATTCCCGGTAACTGACGATGGCAGGATCAAAAGTCAGGCGCACTACTTCTGCATGTCCGGTTTTGCCGGTACAGATTTGTTCATAAGTAGGTTGATGCACTGCGCCGCCAGAATAGCCGGACTCTACTTTCAATACCCCGCGAATTTGCTGGAATACCGCCTCGGTACACCAAAAGCAACCGCCGCCTAAAGTGGCAAATTCAGTGGATGTCGTGCCCATGTCTTTCTCCTTGTTTAGATACAAGCTTAGTCTGTATCTGGCCCATTTTCTTACATTTATGAACTATTTGCTCACGATTTGCGGGCTAAGCCTTATTTGCTGACGCACACCCGGCTTATCCGGCTTCTTGCTCGGGCTGAACGCTTACCACCTGCATTTGCATCTGCATCTGAGCAATATGAGGACGATGAGCAAAAATACATTAATCGAAACCTGGTCAAATGTGAATTAATGTAACGGGACAACTGAAAGATTACAAAAACTTACACGAGAACATGAAAGGAAATACTTGGTATACGACTAAAATATTTCCTCAATTTTGGTACTGTCTGCTTCCACTTCCAGACGCAGTGGCGAGTCAGTTTAATATCCTCAGACATCCGGTAGAGATAGTGGATACCAGAATTTAATTGCCAAATCCTGCTGGCACATATTTTTTCTTTGTCATTTCAATAAGTACATCATGTTAATTGACGTTATCAAAAACGGTTTCAGGACTATCTTCAGAGTACGCCATGACCGCGAACTGCCACCACCTGGCCCCAAGCCGGCATTTGGCAGCACCGTGGTCTATAAACGTCTGAAGATGCAATTAATTGTACCAATTGACTATGAGCAATGGGATTGGCTGACCGAAAAAGGCTGGCGCACACTGGATATGCGTTCAAACCGCCGTCGCTACTTCAAGGTGCCGCGCAAAGCGGTGACACGTCTGTTACATGCCAATGAAACAGACCGTGAAGTACTGTTACTGCAAATCATAGAACACCGCTATGACAGGTCACGTCTGCACTAATTGCAAAAACGCAACAAAACCCAATATCCGGCATATTTTATAAACCATTGCAGCAAAACTTGCATTCGCATTAAGAAACTGGATTTTTGGCAATATGCCCGACAGCATTTTCTTGATGCACACCGTCAAAAATTAAAATCCTGACAATACTCAAGCAGGCTGCAAGCGGTTAAAATGCCCGCATGCAAAATATAAGTCATGACGCTGAGGTTCAGAACGAAGACGATCTCGCTCTGCAGACCTATTTCAAGCCTGGTATTACTCCCGAAGACGTTTCCGCTGTATTCCCCCTGAAGCGTGGCCAGCCTGTACTACAGGCTTTTACGGCTTTGTTTCATGGTGGCTTCAACGGCGTATTGCTGCGCCTGTTGGTTTTGCGGGAATTGACAGCCGATGTGGAAACGCCGTCGCTGAGCCGGGCCGATATCAATGCCAAACTCGGTTATCTCGAAGCAGATGCTTTGGAGACTGTGCTGTCACGCCTGCGCTCTACCGGCCTGCTGATCTGGGATGCCAGCCAGTCGGTCTATCGCATTGCGCCAACTGCGCGCAATGTACTGGCGGCGATAGAGTCCTTGCTGCAAGTCGAAGAAAACAATGACCAGGCTGAGATGAGCTATATGCTCACCCAGGTCGCCGGTGCCCAGGCTGTGGGCGGGGTCTCGGTAGAACAATTGCATCATTTGCTGGGCCGTCTGATTGAGTTGACGGAAGAATTCTCGGATGCGATTGCTTCCGGTTCAGAATTCCAGTTGCGCACTGCCCAGCAAAAATGGCATACCGCCTGCGACTGGGTGGAAAAAGGCTCAGAGATTATCCACGCCATCACCAATGACAGCCGTGCAGATGCTGCGACCCACAGGGCAGCGCAGGCCATAGGCCGTGCCCAGAGTGCCTTGCTGAATATGCAGGGCATGTTCTCAAGAGCTTTGAACCAGATTGAGCGCCAGCGTGTACACCTGGGTCAGTCTGGCTTGTCGACTACCGATATCAAAACCTGGTTGCTGCAAAAGGATGACCTGGCCGCACTGGCTGACGATGCATTGGCCAAGCCGGTAACGCCGATGTTCATTACGCCTTCAGAAATGATAGACGTGGCCGAGAGTGAACTGCTGAGCCACCGTGTATCGGCGCTTGTCGGTGCCTTGCCTGCCGGTGAAAATGCACCATCGATCGCCAATGATGATAGCGATGCCCTGCATGAACTGGATCACTGGCTGGCCTTGCTTACCGAGGCTGACGCATCAGACAAACCGATCTCGCTGCAAGATATTTTATTACCGTCGAATTTTTCGATTGCGTCTTACCGCGCGTCCATGCTGCCTTTGCTGGGTGACCCCAATGAATCCGCCCTGCAGGGTGCAACCGGGATACTGGCACGACTGCCGCTGGTCTTCAATTCCAAAGACAAAATGCAAAAGGTCCATGATGAGCATGTCGCAGCCATGTCCATCGCCAGCCTGAACGCTCCCGATGCTGCGCCAACTGCCCCACAGCCAGCACGCAAAGCGAAGCCAGCTGCACCCGCTGAACAATCTGCACCATCTGCACCACCTGTACAGACAAGAGAAACACCATGACCGAAGATGCACAAATCCTGATCGCCCGCTTGCTGGCGCACCAGACCCTGCGCCGTGAAGACAAGCTGGTTAAACGCGCCTTGTCGGATGAATTGTTTCGCACCGAGATAGATACGCGCCTGAAAGCCTGCGGTATGAAGTTTGTCGATAATGTGTATGCCGACTATGTGACTCTGGCACTGACACGCGACAGCGAATCCAAGGTATTTGGCACTAAAGAGACCTGGCAGAATAATAATTTTGGCCTGGCCCGCGATGGGGTGGCGCTGTTGGTGGTCCTGTGGTCGCTGATCATTTTACCGAAGCGTGAACGGCAGGAAGCTCATCAACTGGCAGAAGAAGACCAGAATGACATGTTTGGTAAAGACAAACCCATGCCGCGCGCAGAAGATACCTCGATAGGTATTTCCTACCGCGCCTTGCTGGCAGATTTTGGCGAAAAGCTGGGCAAGAAAACCCGTATGGACATGAACCTGGGCCAGCTGGCGCGCGTAGGTTTTATCGAACGCAAGGCAGACCTGATCCTGGAAGGCCCACTGCTGGATTTACTGATGGACACCGACACCCTGAAAGACCGCATCATCAATGGCGCGCTGTCGGATATTTTCCAGATCCCAGTACCAAGGACACCAGCCATCATCACACCCGTTGCTGCCCAAAGAACTGAGGCTGAAACTGTTTCTGTCACTGAACCGGCTGTAGCAAGCGTGGACACACCCGCTGCCAATACCAATGCAAGTGCAAAAGCTGATACAGACGCAGGTCCTGACACCAATACCGACACCAATACCGAAAAAGAATAAGCACCATGTTTCATATCAAATCGCTGGAACTTGTCCATTGGGATTATTGGCAACGCATCAAGAACATCCCTCTCGATGCCAAGATCATTACCATCGCCGGGCAAAATGGCTCGGGTAAAACCACGTTGCTGGATGCATTGCGCACCCTGTTTGGTCTGGAATGCTCGATGGGGCGTTCCTACAAGCATTACGCCCGTCACTCAGGACAGCAAACGGCATGGATACGTGCGGTGGTGGATAACAGCGCGGTAGGTCCACAGATTTCCAACCGCCCTTTCCGCATGTCTGGCCTTTATGAAGATGAAGTCACGCTGTTTTGCAAGATAGAAAAAAATGGTGGTGACTGGAAGCGCCAATACCTGATGCGCAGCGGCAAAACCGAAATAGAAGAAATACAGGAAGCCAATGACTGGCTGGGTGTGGAAAGCTATCGCAAGCGTTTGTCACATGCCGGTTTGTCGAATGCCATGGGCAAGGTACTGGCACTGGAACAGGGCGAGACAGACAAACTCTGTGAATACGCACCGCGCCAGTTGCTGGACCTGGTGTTCCAGGTGTTTGGCGACAAAGAAGTGCTGGACGCCTATGATGACGCCAAACGCCATCAGCGTGATACAGAAACTGAATTACAGCGTTTTGAAACCGAGCTGGAAGGTGCAAAAACCAATCTGGAAGGTTTGCGCCTGCGGGTTGCCAATTACCACCAGTATGAGAGCCTGAACAAGGAAAAGCGCGACCTGCAAGAAGAGATACTGCCTACCCTGCAATATCATGAAGCATTGGAAAAAGCCGGTACTACCAGCCAGGCCCTGCGTGCCAGCAAGCGCTTTTTAAAGACGCAAGACCTGGCACTGTCTGACCGTCGCCAACACCTGGCGCAACAGGCGCAGCAGGTGTCCGACGCCAAACTGGCAGAAGCTGCACTGGAAGCCGAAGAATCATCACTGCGTGAAAAACTGGGACAGATCAACAGCAAACTGAAGCCGCAAGAAAGCCTGCTGGAACAAAAAGCCCGTTTGCAAAAACTGGCTGCGGAGGCAGATGCTGATGTCGCCAATATTGCAGATGATCTGGAGAAAAAAGAAGCCGAGCTGTCTCGCCAGAAGTTGGAACGTGATGCCCTGACCCAGCGTATCGCTGGCGAGATGGAAACCATCGCCGCCCTGCAAGGCAAGTCTGCCCTGCCGGACCCTGAGAATGTGCGCCAGATGCGCCGTGCCCTGACGGATGCGAATATCCCGCATTGCATGTTGCCAGAGATCGTCGAAGTGACCGATCCCAAATGGCAAGCAGCGGTAGAAGGTGTATTGCGCGGCTATACCTCGGTCATCTTGCTGGACAAGGCGACTGATGCCTCTGCAGCTTACCGCATCGGTGAGAAGCAGCGCTATAGTCACTTCATCGTGCCTGACCGTATCAGTGCGCCGGTGGTCAAAGACCAGAGCCTGCTGTCCGTCGTCAACTTCACTGGCCAGGCACCGGGCTGGCTGATCGAACAATTGCAGCGTATCGATACCGTGGGCTCGATAGAACTGGGCATGAAGTTGCCCAAGAACCAGGAATGGATTACGCCTGACGCCTATCATTTCGAGCGTCGTGGTGGTCGTTCGCTGTTTGTGGAAGTGTCGCGCTACCGCTTCGGCAATGCTGGCCGTACCCAGCGTCTGGAAGCCTTGCTGAAGTCTTTGCCACGACTGCAATCGCAAGAAGATGTGTTGACCATGCAGATCAGCAAACTGGCAGGCGAAATCAGCGCCTACAAAGCGCGCCTGGCAGGTGTTGATGCAGCAAAAGAACTCAGTGCCCGCCACGCAGAATTTGAAGAAGCCAGCCGCAATACCCAGCCGCTGAAACAGCAGCGCATGGAAGTCGGCGGCCGCCTCGGTGAAATCGCACCTTTGCTGAAAGCCGCTACCGAACAACGCTCGGTCGCTCACCTTAAATGGGAACAGGCAAAAGCCGCGATTGCCGACGCAGAAGCACAATTGCGCACATCAGAAAAACGCCATGCTGATGAGCGAAAGGAACAATTCGAAACCCTGCGTGCCATGCGCGATACCTGGCATACCCTGCCACACAACTGGAAGCGTGCGTCGCACCGCAAGGAACTGGTGGCCGAGCATGAAAATGTCCACCAGATCGAATTGCGAATACGCAGCCTGACGAATAATCTGGCACGCGATGACTGGGAAACCGACTCTACCGTGGTCGATCAGTACACCCGCCTGAACGCCCTGCTGCAAGGCCGCCAGGCAGAAACCGATGAACGTCGCTACCAGAACAACCGGGCGATAGAAGCCACGGTGAATGCTCGTGCCGCCTATATGGACAGGCTACGCTTCACGATCAAGTCATACAGCAAGAATATCAAGCAACTCGGTGAACTGGCAGGCATAGAAGTGCATACCGATCCGGTCAAGCTGGAAAATGACGACATACAATTGGCCCAGGCTGGCTTGCATGTACGCTTCAAGTTCGACGGCAAAGGCCCGATAGGTATGAACGACGGCGAAGCATCCGGTGGTCAGCAGGTCATGAAGTCACTGATCCTGCTGATAGGCTTGCTGAAATCTGATGATGGCTCTGGCGGTTTTGTATTCATCGATGAGCCCTTTGCTCATCTCGATATACGCAATATCCAGCTGGTTGGTGAGTTCCTGAAAAATACGGATGCCCAGTACCTGATGACGACGCCGCTGACACACAACACTGACGTCTATGACCCTTCAGAATTGACACTGATTACCAGCAAGAAAAAGAAAGATACCGAATGGGCTCAGCCTATTTTTGTCTTGCAAAGAAAGACTGAAAAAAACAAGGCTGCCAAGGCATGATGTATATCCCCTGATATCACTTGATATCAGGGGATATTTTTTCTGGCAGCCACTTTTTCCATGTACACGCCGCCAACGCCCTCAGAAGGCATTAGCGGTGTAATCAGAATGACCACTTGCAATGTTGTTGTTTCCGCCTGTACAAGCAAAATGACCTATAGATTGCTGGCGAAACCATGTAAACTGCTTTGATGTTACAGCCTGCCCAAGCCTGCGGTAGAACAAGCAAGCGACCTCAAAATACATATGAAAAAAACAAGCAAAGCTGTCTGGTCTGAAAACCCAAAACAGAACAGCATATTAGCTGCGCTACCCAAGGCAGATTTCGAGCGTCTCTTACCAGATCTGGAACTGGTTCCCCTTCCTTTGAAGTGGACCATGCTTGAATCTGGTGACCATGTACATTTCCTGTATTTTCCTATTTCTGGCATCGTTTCACTGATCTACGCGTTAGAAGATGGCTCATCAAGTGAAGTGGCACTGGTAGGCAATGAGGGCATGGTAGGCATTTCCATTTTCATGGGTGGCGATAGCATGCCGTCCAGCACAGAGGTCCAAAGTACAGGCAAGGCTTACAAGCTAAGCAGAAAAATCATGAAACGGGAATTTGCCCTGGGTGGCAAGTTGCAGCAGTACGCTTTGCTATATACACAGGCGCTGATTTGCCAGACTGCCCAAACTGCGGTTTGCAACCAGCACCATTTACTGGATCAGCAACTGTGCCGCTGGCTCTTGATGAGTATGGACAGATTGCATTCAGAAGATATTGTGATCACCCAAGAAATGATTTCAAATCTATTGGGCGTACGCCGTGAAAGCGTGACCCAAGTCATAGGTGAATTACAAAAAGATGGTTTGATTGCATGCAGACGTGGGCATGTCAAAGTGATAGATAGAAAAGCAATGGAAAGCCGTGTCTGCGAATGCTATGAAGTCGTTCGGAAAGAATATCAGCGCCTGCTACCGCCAGTTCCTGATGCTGACCCTGCAGCATGACAGCAACAATTGTTCACGCGGCATAAATTATGATAATCAAAGGTCTTCATTGGCGGGAAGTTTGCAAACTGTCAGATGGTCGCGATCATTATTTTCATGTTCACTGCTGGATGGTAAGCATAGTTCCTGCAGTTTTAATCTTAGCGACCGTGATTGTGCGGCTTTGCCATAACCCAGTCGCCCCATGAAGCAGGTTTTGATCAAAATGTCTGGCTGGCAAAATGTGGCCAGGTCTTGCTGCACTTCCTGCATCTGTTCCTGTATGCCTGCGGTATCACTGCAAGAGCGGCCAGCCCTGATATACCAGCTGAAAATCAGCGGTGTCATCTCTGGCTGCAATTGTATGCCCAGCTGTATCGCTGTCAGCCAGAAGCGTTGCATGCTACGTCCGGCAGCGACAAAATCTTCTACCGTTTGCGGTTCTTTCTTTGCCACGATCATGAAATGTCGGGCGCAAAACAATGCCGGGATCAAGTCAAGTTGCAGGCGTGGCAGCCAGGTGCCTGCCATATAGCGATTCATCCAGCTGACCCGTTGCCAGTTCTGCATGGCCCAGCGCATCAGCAACAGGCCCAGCTTATCCATACCTAAAGCCTGATCAGGTATGCGGTCATTACTGAATTGCTTTCCCCAATCGATGATTTTTTTATGAGCAGGGAAAGCCTCTGGCATGGTCAGGCGGATTTTTGCATTACGCGACAATAATTTCGCCATCTTCCAGCGCTGCTGCCAGCCACCAAACCAGCGGATGTCATAGTTATCACCCACTGCCTGCTCCAATATTCTTTGATGCTCAGCATTCACGTCCTGGGGAGACAGCGCGCGTCTTTGCACACTTCTTTTTTCTATCATGCCAACCAAAGGATGCGGCACGCAAATATCAACGGGCAAGAGTCTGACCTGATATGCAATCGAGCTACTATTGTCTGGATGCCTGGGACTGTCTATACGCAAGAATTCTGCATGACGGCGCTGGTGGCTGGCAGCCAGGCTGATGTTTTCCAGCAATGCACCGAGAGCGATCTGGCTGGGTCGGCCATCGAAATCATAGACCACTGTATCGCGCGTATCAAAGGCACGGATGATGAAGGCATCTTCCGAGACAACTTCAAAGCGCCAGTTCTGTACATTGTCACCGCTGGGTGCCCAGCGTGCCTTATCCAGTATGTATTCAAGCGGGCTCATGCTGTCTTTCTTCATCGGCCAGTTTCTGACCCAACATGCGTCTGGCAATCGCCAGCTTGATTTTTTGCAAGGGATTGCGGTTACCACCTGGCAGCCAGGTTTTTTTCAACTCTTGCCGGTAAGCGTCGTAATGGATGCCGCGTGGTGCAGCAACCACTTTGCCACGTCCTAGCAATATCTTGGCTGCTTCTGTTGCAGCCACACCTGCACACAACTGACAGGCCATTACGGTTGACGGGCCTTTTTTCAGATCCAGCCGCACTCGGCTGGGATCAACCAGATAAGAGCCATGCAAACGTGCCGGCGCCAGCCCGATTAAAAAGCGTATGCCTTGCTCAAACTCTGACTGCCCCTGTATCTGGAAATAATCATCGAAACTCATTTTACCCGGCATGAACGCCAGCACCGCAGTGCCCATGCCCAATGGTGCAGCAGTCACAGCCGGTATGCCTTTGCGATAGCAGGCAGCAAACACTGCGCGGCGGGTATCGAAGGCAAAAAAATCCAGGCTGTCGATATAGATATCTACACCATCGAGAAGGGCATCCATATTGGCTGGCCCTATACCCTGGGCAAAAACTTCTATCTGCAACTCAGGATTGATATCCCTGGCCATGGCTTGCATGACTTGTGCCTTATCCTTGCCAAGGGTGGATTGCATGGCACCAGCCTGGCGGTTCATATTAGGCAAGTCAAACTGGTCAAAGTCTGCAATATGAAAAGCACCTATGCCCAGTCTGGCCAGTGTCAGCAAATGTGCACCACCTACGCCACCCATGCCCGCTATGGCAGCCCTCTTGCCACGCAGTTGGGCCTGCTCTGCCTCGGTGAACCAACCCAGATTACGGGAAAAAGCCCGGTCGTAATCAAAAGATGAACCTGACTGAGCAGGATGTACTAATTGCGGTTTCATTTGTATTGCTCACTCAAGCCCTGCATGCGGGCAGCCAGGCGGGCTTCTTCTTCATGGGAAAAAAGGTAGGGATAAAATGAACGCTCGGTATCAGCTAGTTCTGGTTTGCCGCCAAAAATCTCTATCATCCTGGCAACATAATGCAAATCGATACCGAGCAGGACAGATGGTGCCTGCACCTGCTGGTTATCCCTGACATCACTCAGGACAGTAAATTTCAGCATGCGCTGATAGAAGGCCACATGCCTGGGATTGACCTCTATGCAGATGTAGTTATATTGGCGTACCCGCAATGCCCAGATCTCGGCCAGATGAAACAAGGACGCGAGCACGCTGCGGGACTTGACTTCTTTTTCTATCGCCAGCTTGGTGAACTGACATAGCTTTGCACCTCTCCTGCGCAAACTGTCCAGTTCAAACTGGTACAGCTTATCGAGCGGCAGGCCTTCACCGGCATCGAACTGCACACTGAGCGTGCCAACCACGCGGTTTTCTATAGTCGCCTGCAGGCTGAGGATATTGCCGGTTTTGCTCGCCTCAGGGTGGGCATAACCACGCGAGGAAAAGCGTTCATTGACCAGCATGTCGATGGTTTCTCTGTCATTCCGTGTATTGACCAGTTTGACCTTGAAGCCCGGAATCTGCTTGTCTGGCCAGGGATATACTGGTGTCTGTGGTGTCAGAGGCGTCTGCCGCTTGAAAGCATCTTCCTTATTATGACGAGGGACGTCCAGTGGCATACCAATGATGGTATTTGTCTGTGCAAGTGAGTGCATGATCTTATCCAAAGTGTAAGCAGTTTGAGGGACTACAAAACCTTTCCTGTGGAGTGCGCACCCACCGTTAGGAAACAGAAATATCGTTTCTGTGCAGTAAGTATATTCATGCTTACGGAAAATTAATAAGCTAAAATAGACAAGCGATGTGCTGATTCAGCCATGACTTGTAAGCAAATCTATGTAATCAAATGTTACCGCTACGCTTTGATCTCTTATTTCTGGAAGGCTGTATGCCTGGTGCCATGCTGACCAGCATTGATGCCATTACGGCAGGCAACACCTTGTGGAGTTTGAGAAACCCTGAAAAATTAAGCCAGGCTGGCAGGCGTGCCCTGCCATTTCGCTGGCGCATCATTGATGTGCATGGAAAAGCCCTGCACCTGCCATGGCTGACAAACGCTATGGACCCCGGCTTTAACGGCACCGATGAATATCTGCCCGCGAGGCAAACGGTACTCGTCGTGCCTGGCCTGCAAATAAGTAGCATCTATGAACTGGACCGGCGGGTTAAAACTGGTGCTGCAGAAAAAGCCATGCTACAGGCGCGTTATCAGTCTGGCGGCATAATCGCTGCGAGTTATAACGCCACAGGTTTTCTGGCAGAAGCGGGCCTGCTTGAGCACAAACAGGCCACCATGAGCTGGATGATGAGTGGATGGCTGACCGACAATTATCCGAATGTCTTGCTGAATTTACGCCACGAGGTGGTAATAGACGGCAACCTGCTCACCACGGGTGCACCGGCAAGTAATTACCGCCTGATTTATGAAGTCATGCGCCTGCTATCTGGTGACGCATTGGCCAATAGCGCCATTGATGCCACGTATTATCGCGAAGAACGCTATAAGATCAGTGCCGACATGAACCCTGTGCTCTCCACCAAGGCGCGCGATGGCATCGTCTTCAAGGCCCGTGTGTGGCTGGAAGCAGACCTGAGCCGCAGCTACAACCTGCAGGACGTGGCGCATGCCGCCGCCGTCAGCCCACGCACGATCAACCGCTATTTCAATGAAGTGCTGGGAATGTCGCCGCTCTCGTATCTGCAAAAACTGCGCATACAAAGAGCCAAGCAATTACTGGAAATCAGCATGCTCGATGTCAGCGCCATCGTTGAACAATGTGGCTACCGCGACAACAGCTCATTTTGCCGCCTGTTCAAAAGGGAGACGCAGATGAGCCCCTTGCAATTCCGCCGCCGTTTCAACTTCAGGACAGACAAGCGCTGGTGGCGCGCCACTGACGCCACCTCTTACGATACTGACTGAATCCTGCCACGTCTGAGTTTACACGGCACACATATTGGCTCAGACTGAGTCTATTTTCTCCCAACAAAAAGATGGAAACTGAAACATGTTAATCAACTGCGTTACTTATCAGGAAGGTCGCAAACTGTCTGACATACCCGTGGCAGAAATCAGCGACTATGTAAAGCATAAGGACCAGTTTGTGTGGGTGGCCCTGCGCGATGCGTCGGACGAAGAATTACAGGAAATGCAGGTAGAGTTTGAATTGCATGAGCTGGCAGTAGAAGATGCCCGCCACGGTTATCAAAGGCCAAAGATAGAAGAATATGGCGACTCGCTGTTTGCCGTCATCCACACGGTGGAAATGCTGGAGGGCGAGTTGCATACAGGCGAACTTAATCTTTTCGTTGGTGAAAATTATGTGCTGTCTGTACGCAACCGTTGCCAGCAAAATTTTCTCGGCGTGCGCCAGCGCTGCGAGCGTGAGCCGCATTTGCTCAAGCATGGTTCTTCATTTGTGTTCTATGCCCTGATTGATGCCGTGGTCGATCGTTACTTCCCAGTCGTGGAAGCGCTGGAAGAAGAACTCGAACTCATCGAAGAACAGATTTTTACCAAGGGCAGTGAGCGCGCCAACATCCAGCGCCTGTACCAGCTCAAGCGCAAGATCATGATTGTTAAACATGCCGTCACACCATTGATGGAAGCCTGCGGCAAACTGTTTGGTGGACGTGTGCCAGCCCTGTGTGTAAATACCCAGGAATATTTTCGCGATGTCTATGATCATTTATACCGCATCAATACCTCGATAGAAACCATACGCGACACCATCAGTACAGCGATACAGGTGAATTTATCCATGGTCGCAATCGATGAAAGCGAAGTCAACAAGCGCCTGGCTGCAGGTGCGGCAATTTTTGCGGTACCTACCGCCTTTGCCGGCATCTGGGGCATGAATTTCAAGGCCATGCCAGAACTGGAATGGCATTTAGGCTATCCCATGGCTCTGGGCATCATGTTCTCGGCCTGTGCCTATCTGTATTACCGCTTCAAGAAGTCAGGCTGGCTGTGACTTGAGTTCACTCGTGGCACGACTTACAATGTATTGGACAAGTCATTATCGGTTTCTCAGCGCTGCAATGAGGTCTGGACTCCTTGCAGATGAAGCATGCGCTGTTCATTCAATTCCAGTATGCACAGGTAGCGCCGGTGCGAACCGCCGGTGCCCCCAGCGGCGAGCGCAGCTTGCAGCTCGCATTGCTCTTTACGGTAGAGCAAATAATGCTTGCCTGCGGATAAGAGATAGCGCTGCACCCGGCCACGGTTTGCCGGCGTATCGTCCCAGCGCAACACCAGGGCTGAGGTATCTGCTTCTGTTTGCTGGAGCAGCGTGTCACTGGCCCTGACCCGTTGTTCCAGGCAAGTGCGTGCATCTGCCTGGCCGCCAATGAAAAAGCAGTCTTCTCCAGATGCAGCACGTTGCGCCCATGCACCGGTGCTGGAAACTGCCAGGGTCAAACACAACAGTAATTGAGGCAAGCGCATCTTGTTCCTGTTTATCTGCAAAATGAGTCTTGCATATTATCAAATCCACACCTTATTGTGCTATCTTGCCGGACTGAGGGAAGTTCAACACGGTGCATAATCAAAAAAATCAGAGAGCAAGCATATGAACGTGGATGTGGAAATTGCAACGGATGTGGCAACAGCAGCCGTACTGGTCAATGAAGCAGAAAAGAGCGCCGCACATGCGACTGGCGAAGCAGAGCATCATCATGCATGCGCCAACTGTAATACTCCCCTGCAAGGTGCCTATTGCCACGCCTGCGGCCAGTCTGGCCATATACACAAATCCCTGTTGCATCTGGTAGAAGAGCTTTTGCATGGTCTGTTTCACTTTGAGACCAAGGCCTGGCGGACTATTCCAAAACTGATCTGGTCACCTGGCAAACTGACCCGCGACTATATAGATGGCCAGCGCACACGCTATGTGTCGCCTCTGGCCCTGTTTTTGTTTTTGATCTTTTTGATGTTCTTTGTGTTTTCTTTCACGACGAGTAATCCGCTCGAGAGTATTACTGACAAGCCGCATACTAAAGAAGGTATCAGCAGGGTTTTGCAAGAGAATCAGGCGAAGCTGACATCCCTGCAAAGTGAACGTAACAAACTGCCGGCAGGAGACTCGAAACTGGAAGAGCTGGATGAAAACATCGCCGATCTTAAGTCAGAGATCACCGCACTGGAAAGCTCATTGAATTTACTTGGCATCAAAAATGATGGAAACGGCCAGGTAAAGGACGATGACAAAGACCAGGGCTTGGGAAAACTCGCGCAAAAACTGGATGAAAAACTGTTTAAAAAAATAGAAGAGAATCAGGCCAAGCAAGCGGCAAAAAAACAAAAGGTCACGGTTACCTCATCTCTCCCATCCATACAGGAAAAAATCAAGCATGCAGTCAATACACCTGAATTGACCTTATACAAAATGAAGAGCAATGCTTCGAAACTTGCCTTCATGCTCATGCCTATCTCATTGCCTTTTTTATGGCTGCTATTCATCTTCAAGCGCAGATATGGCATGTTCGATCATGCGGTGTTTTCACTGTATTCCCTGTCCTTCATGGCCTTGCTTCTGATGACGACGGCCATACTGAATACCATGGGTTTCAGCACCACTGCAGTACTGCTATTTGTTTTTGTGCCTCCCCTGCATATGTTCAGGCAGTTACGTGAAGCCTATCAATTGGGAGTGGCTGCGGGCCTGTGGCGCACAATAGCCTTGCTGTTCGTGGCTGGATGTTCTTTGCTCATGTATCTGTTACTGATTTTGAGCGTGAGCGCCTGATCAGATTGTAGTGTGCAGTGTACGGTGTATGGCATGTAACCGGGAAAAGCCTGAACTTTAGGTTTCCCAGGTAACCCGGTTGCGGCCATTGCTTTTGGCCTGATACAAGGCCTTGTCAGCGCGTTCAAGCAAACGGCCAAGGCGGTCGTCCTCGGCCCGGTATATGGCTATGCCTATGCTGACGGTCAGTGAGAACGGCTCGCCAGCGGCAGAATTCAGCAGCAGGGACTGTACATGGGCGCGTATGCGTTCAGCCACGAGCAAGGCTTCTGGCTGATTAGCCTGTTGCAAAAGCACGCAAAACTCTTCTCCACCAAGACGGCCAAACAGGTCGGACTCCCGTAATTCCAGTTTGACGGCCTCAGCAAAATTTATCAACGCCAGATCACCAGACTGGTGACCATATTTATCATTAATGCCCTTGAAGAAATCCAGATCAAGCATCATCAGCGTCATCTGGGTTTGATAGCGCTGGCAGCTTTTGAAGATATGCTCGGCATGCTCAAGAAAAGCGCGGCGGTTGGCAATGCCAGTCAGAGAATCCGTGGTTGCCAACCTTTGCATTTCTCGTTCAAGCAATTTTCGTTGAGTGACGTCCCTGCAAATGCCTTCTGCACCGGCATAATTGCCCTCATCGTCATACAGCGCCTGGCTATTGACTGATATATCGATGATGCGACCATCTTTGGTGACCATTTGTCCGGGGAAATCACTGACCATACCATGCAGCATGATCTCTTTTCTAAAGGCTTCCCTGTCGCCCATTTGCGGATATAGTTCCGCTGCTGGCTTGCCCTCAATTTCTTCAGGGGTGTAACCCAATATTTTAGTAACTGCAGGGCTGACTTTTTGTATGATGCCATTGACGTCAGTACGGTAATACACGTCCTGCATGTTTTCAAACAAGCGCCGGAAATTGAATTCGCTCTGGCGTAATTGCTCTTCCATTTCATTATGCTCGGTCATGTCCATGCCGCTGATCATGACCGCGTCTTTGCCTTCAAATTCTATGGCATTGCTAATCACCAGCAACATGCGGAAATTGCCTTTGCTGGTGCGTATGCGAAATTTGCTATTCGCATTTGCCCAGTTGCTGCCCCGCTTCTTCAATCGCCCCTGTGATCTTGGCTGATCAATGAGATGGACAAACTCATCGACTGATCGGCCGAGCAATAGCTGCTCATCGCTGACCTCAAGCAATTGCACTGCAGCGGGATTGAGTTTCACCAATTTGCCATCGACCACAATCGCCACCGCGACTGGCAAGATATCAAAAAGGTAAGTATGATAATTATCTTTGTTCAAAAATGATCCCATCAGGTCCGGCTTTAATTGATAGACATGCAGAAAAGCATCATTTCATTTTACTGCCGGGCAATGATGAGTAAAGTAAGAAAATGCAAGATCAGGCAGATTGTTTTTGATGCGCAACAACAAGAAAACTGAAAGCAAAACTTAATAACTAAATTTAATAGATTAGGACTTACGCAAAATTGTCCCAACAAGGCGTAGCGACGAAGACAGTACTTCAGTACGGCTAGGAGCTGCAACGCAGTTGGGGCGGTTTTGCGTAAGTCCTATAGATAAAGAATACATGCCGAAAAGTTTATGTATTTTGCTCAAGATTTACTTTGTCATCAAGCTGTCAGATGTATCACTTAGTGTATGCTAGCCTGGGCGCCGATGATAGCGAGAGTCGGCTCCTGCCTGGACCACTTTTGAGCAATATTGACCATCATTGACCCGCACTTACCACTCAACAATACACCATGAATAATTCCCTGTCCCGCATCCCCCTGCCCATGCGCCGCTTATTTTTACTGACCTGCCTCGCTGCCTCTGCCAGCATGCCTATACAGGCTGCAACTGTCGCTGAAAAACCGGCGCAAGCCAAATTGATCGTGGTGCTGGTCGTCGATGGCCTGCCTCAAGAGCAAGTTGTACGCTACCGCGACCAGTTTGGGCAAGGCGGCTTGCGTCGCCTGCTTGACCAGGGTGCGTGGTTCTCTGATGCGCACCAGGCACATGGTGTTACGGTGACTGCCGTAGGCCACACTGCCGTGCTCACAGGTGCATACCCTTATCAACATGGCATTATCGGCAATAACTGGATAGACCCGGTCACGCTGGAATCTGTGTATTGCACTGAAGACAAGCAATATACCTACATAGGCGAAGAAACCAAGGCCAGCGATGGTACATCGCCGGCCAACCTGCGCGTCAGCACCCTGGGTGATGAATTGCGCTATTCGAATGGCGAGCATAGCAAGGTGATCACGGTGTCCGGCAAGGACAGGGGCGCAATCCTGCTGGCGGGCAAAACCGGTACCGCTTATATGTACATGAGCAAGACAGGCAATTTTGCCAGTTCCACGTATTACATGAAGTCTCACCCGCAATGGGTGCAGCAATTCCAGGCGGCAAAACCGCAAGACAAGTTTTATGGCAAGGAGTGGCGTCCTCTGCTGCCGGATACTGCGTATGCAAATGATGCCGACGACGAACTGGTCATCAACCAAAAGGAAAAAGACAAGCGCTTCCCTTTCAAATACGTCAGCAAGTCAGGCAAGCCTGATGCTGAATACTACAAGGATCTCTACACCAGCCCTTATGTCGATGAAATGACACTGGACTTTGCCCGTGCCGCCATCGAAGGCGAAAAACTGGGTCAAAATCCGGCTGGCGTGCCGGATGTACTCGGTGTCAGCCTGTCCAGCCATGATTATGTGAATCACAGCTTTGGCCCTGAAAGTCGCATGTCGCATGACCACCTGCAAAGACTGGACAGGATGCTGGCGAACTTCTTCACTTATCTGGACAAGCGCGTGGGCCTGGAAAATACCATGGTGGTGCTGACAGCCGATCACGGCTTCCCGAATGTGCCTGAATTTGCGCAATCCATCAAACGTGATGCACAACGTCTGGAGAGCAAGAAAATAACTGCAGACCTGAACCAGTATCTGTCAGACAAGTTCGGGCAAAAGGATCTGGTACGCAAATGGTCGAATCCTCATTTCCTGCTTGACTACAAACTCATGGAGCAAAAAAACCTCAAGCGCGAAGAAGTGGAACTGGCAGCAGCCAGGTTCCTGCAGGGTGTGCCAGGCATTGCTGACAGCTTTACCCGTACCCAGTTTGAAAACGGCAATCTGCCACGTACCCGCATAGGCACACTGGTACAACGTGCGTGGAATAAACAGCGCTCGGGCGATGTCATGGTCGTCACCAAACCTTACTGGTATTTTTCCACCGAGGCACATGGCACTTCACATGGCTCACCTTATATCTACGATACCAACGTACCACTGATACTGATGGGCAAACCTTTCAAAGCCGGTTCTTATGGCCAATATGCTGAGGTCATGGATATTGCACCTACCTTGGCCCATCTGTTGCGCGTGCGCCCACCTTCTGGTTCTGAAGGACGGGTACTGACAGAAATATTGCGCTGATTCCAATCACGCTAAATTACAGGACGAAAAAAAACCGCATGAATAAAATCATGCGGTTTTTTAATATCATGCAATCAGTTTATTTCGCCTGACGGTAATTGTTTTGCATCGTATAACCCCGTGCATACAGGGCAAACAAGAAGGCTGCCAGCAAGGCAAAACCGGCAAAGAAGAACATCTGGAAAGCTGTGACGCTCATACCAGTTGATTTGATTTGCTCAGTCACTGCCTCACTCTTGACGCTGGAATTGGCCAGCAAGACCCACAGGTTACCAATCGTTACCGACAGATTCCAGAAACTCATAATCACGCCCTTCATCGCCAGCGGTGCCTGGCTATAGGCAAACTCCAGGCCCGTCGTGGATACCAGCACTTCACCAAAGGTCAGCAAGGCATATGGCAGAATTTGCCAGACGATGGTCAGGGCATTGCCACCATCAATGGCCACTTGCATGAAACCAACCACGATCCAGGCCAGGCCAGAGAACGCGATACCGGTGCCCATGCGACGCAAGGCAGTGAGCTCGACGCCTTTACGTTTCAAGAATGGGTACAAGACCAGGTTATTGAAAGGAATCAGCAACATCACCAGCATAGGGTTCAAAGCCTGCATTTGTGAAGACTTAAACCAGCCAGGTTTGGTCATCTGATCAGCCTGCAAGACCCAGGTCGATGCCTTTTGATCAAACAAGGACCAGAACGGTGTCACCAGAGCAAACACCACCAGGATACGCAATACCGAACGCACACCATCCACCGCCACATCAGGATGGATGCCACGGGCACGCTCAAGTTGCATCCATGTGCCCATACCACCAAAGCCCATTACCAGCACCAGCGCCAGGCACAGCGCAGCGACGATACCGACTTTAGGAATCAGGAACATGGAGCCTATCGCCAGCAACACGCCAGCGACTGCGATGAAATAACCAGTTTTAGCCTGTCCTGGCACATTCGTGGTCAGTGCGGTACGCACAACATTGAGGAAAGAGTGCGGGTCACGCGGTGCTGGTGGTACATGGATATACTTGGTACGGCCAGACCAAAAAATAATCGTCGCAATAAGCATCAGCAAACCAGGAATACCAAAGGCATATCTAGCGCCCAATTCATCAAGGAAATAAGGCATCAACAAGGACGCGAAGAAAGAGCCAAAATTGATGATCCAGTAAAAACCATCAAATACTTTTTGCGCCAGTGATCGATTAGTCTGATCAAACTGGTCACCAACAAAAGATGTTACCAGTGGTTTGATACCGCCCGACCCCAGGGCAATCAAGAATAGTCCGGTATAAAAACCGTTGCGGCTATCTTCAAAAATAGCCAGGCATGCATGGCCGCAGCAATATACAAGGCTGAGCCATAGCACCGTATTGTATTTACCAAAATAACGGTCAGCCAGCCAACCACCCAGCAAAGGAAAGAAATACACGCCGATGACAAAGGTATGGAACACTTCTTTCGCCATTCCCTTACGCATTTCTTCTGGCATGGACAGCAGCAGGCTGGTCGTCAGGAAAGTGACCAGAATATTGCGCATGCCGTAAAAACTGAAGCGCTCGCAACCTTCATTGGCGATGATATAGGGTATTTGCTTAGGCATGCGCGCTTTGTCGGCGCCATCCATAGCCACGGATTGAGTCATTCGTCTCTCCTGTTCAATTGTTTTTTTCACAGCCTTGGCAAACTGCCTTTTGTAAAGACAGGCTTACCTTTTGGGATCATGGATAAGTTTGCCAGCATATAAGATGGATATATCTGGAAAAACAGTGGGCGAAGTATCCAGATTTGTGCAGGGGTAGTCAAGCCTGAAAACGCCCGCGTTTGATAGAGAAAAGCTATGGTTTTAAGCTTGCTTGAACAATCAGGTAGAAATGATGTCAGAGAGCTACCGTAATGCAGTATCACTCAAACCAGCAACCAGGCTGCAAGCCGCATGGATACTGGGTTTGTGCACCGCAAAAATAAAAAACTCATGAGTTGATGACGATACGGTTATGAGTAAAATTCAGACAAAATAATTTTTTCATATACCGTCCATATGCACCACCTTTGCTCTACCTTTGCTCCACCGTTTCTTCACTTATCTGGCGTAAAAATAAAAATGCCCACTTGTAAAGTGGGCATTCATGTCATCAGGTCAGCGCAGGTTTGCCGCTGACCTTACGCCACAACCTGAATGGCAGGCGGAAGATAAAACGCAACATAACGAGTGTCAGCAGGGCTTCAACAAATGTCATGATGAAGGCAAAGAAAGTATTCCAGCGCGATTCACGACGATGGAACTTGGCGACCATACGGTCAACGCTGATTTCTATACTGTCATAGAAAGTCGGCACCACCAGCAAGGTCAGGAAGGTGGAAGTGATGGTGCCGCCAATAATTGCAATCGCCAATGGGCGATAGAACTCACCACCCTCACCCAGACCGATAGCCACGGGCAGCATACCGGCGATCAATGCAAAGGTGGTCATCAGGATAGGACGCAGACGCTTGCGGCCAGCATACATGAGTGACTCTTCGCGGTCATAGCCTTCTTCTTCGCGCTTCCTGGCACAGTCAAGCAAGAGAATCGCATTCTTGGCGACCAGCCCCATGAGCATGATGATGCCGATAAAGCTCATCAGGTTCAGTGTGCCCTTGGTCAGCAACAAGGCAACCACCACACCTATCAGACTCAAAGGCAGGGACAGCATGACAGGAATAGGTGCAGTGAAGGAGCCGAACTGCATGACCAGTATCAAGTACATCAAGCCTATGCCAGCGACCAGGGCAATTGTCATTTCAGTGAACAGTTCTTTTTGCGAACGTGCTGCACCGCCAAGTTCTATACCAAAACCAGTGGGGAAGTTCATGGCCTTGGCGATCTTCAAAGCCTCGGTGGTGACTTCACCAGAAGACTTGCCCTGTGCATTGGCAGATACTTCTATCATGCGTTTGCCATCAGTATGCTGGATCTTGGCTGGGCCCTTGCCCATGGTGATTTTGGCGATTTGTTCCAGTGGTACCATCTTGTCGCTACCAGCCACGGCGATAGGCAGGCGTTCTATATTTTCTGCGCTGATCCTGTCATCTGGATGCAGGCGCACTGCCACGTCACGCGCTTCACCGGTAGGATCGACCCAGTCACCAATCTCGACACCGGCAAACGCCACACGCAAAGCCTGGGCCGCATCATTGACTGAGATGCCGAGGGAATTTGCCAGGCCGCGATCCAGCTCTATCTGCAATTCATCTTTGGGATCTTGCTCAGACAAGCCTACATCCACTGCGCCTGGCACCTTGCTGAGCTGCCCCATGAAGTCGGTGGCAATCTCAGTGAGTTTTCTTGAGTCTGGGCCAGAGAACCGGATTTGCACCGGTTTTCTGGCACCATTACTCAGATCATCCTGCACCACATATTCTGCACCGATGATGGTTGCCACCAGCTTGCGCAACTCAACCCCGACTTCACTGGCCGAGCGCTTGCGCTCCGTACTCTTGCCGATATCAACATAGACACGGCCACCACCGGCATTGATAACACTGTTGGTTGCCTTGGTTTCTTTGATGGTACGGGCAAGTTCGGCAGCTTTTTCCACCTTCATGCGGCCATAGTCAAGGCTGGCACTGGATGGTGTGCGGACATCAATCACCAGGGTCCCATTGTCAGACACAGGCAAGAAACTGGTGCCCCCCATACTTGCATGCAAGGCGATTGCCCCTATAAAACTGAGGCCAGCGATCAAGGCCATCCAGACACGGTGATGCAGGGCCCAGGCGATCACATTGCCATAACGGTCAGCCTGGTGATCAAACCAGGTATTGAATTTGGCCAATATCCGGCTAATGCCGCGCTTTGGCTCCAGGTGATGCCCTACCGGGTCACCCCAATAGGCAGACAACATCGGGTCCAGCGTAAATGAAATAAACAGACTGACCAGCACTGAACTGGCAACGGTCAACGCAAACGGCCTGAACCATTCACCAGAAACACCGGGCATGAAAGCCACAGGAATAAACACGGCAATGATAGAGAAAGTGGTGGCAGCCACCGCCAGGCCTATCTCCTTGGTGCCATTGCTGGCAGCAGTACGGCGGTCTGAACCCATTTCCATATGCCGCACGATGTTTTCGCGCACCACAATTGCATCATCAATCAGCACACCAATTGCCAGCGACAAGCCGAGCAAGGTCATGAAGTTCAGGGTAAAGCCACATAACCAGACTGCGATGAAAGCCGCAATTACCGAAGTTGGCAAACTCATCGCCGTGATCAGGGTAGAGCGCCAAGAGTTGAGGAACACATACACGACAAAGATCGTCAGCACCGCACCAAACATCAGGGATTCAATGACGTTGTTCAGGCTGGATTGCGCATCCTTGCCACCATCTTGCGTGACTTCCAGCTTGCTGCCTTTTGGCAAGGTCTTGTTGATTTCTTCTATCAAGTCCCGCACTTTGTTGGCAACTGTCACAGTACTGGCATCGCGCGAACGGGTGACCGAGATACCAACATTGGGGTTGCCATTACGCACACTGAAGCCGCCTATCTCGGCAAAGCTGTCAGCAATCTCAGCCACTTGCGCGAGCCTGACCAGGTCAGTGCCACGGCGCTTGATGACAATGTTCTGGAATTCTGCAGGTGATTCTATGCGGCCTATCAGACGTATGCTTTGTTCATCCAGCTTGCCACGCACTTTGCCTACCGGTGCCGTGGTATTTTGATTGCGCAGTGCAGTGACCACTTCACCGACGGAAACATTGTATTCACGCAGTTTTTGCGCATGCAGCAGCACAGTCAATTCCCTACGCAAAGAACCATTCACACTGACCGTAGCAACGCCATCTATGCCACGGAATTTATCGGACAACTCATCTTCGGCCAGCCTTGAAATCTCGGCGTGACTGAGTGTGCTGGATGACAGTGCCATCTGCATGATGGGCTGCGCAGATGGGTCGCTGCGCTCCAGTATCGGCTCGCGCATTTCCGTCGGCAGTTTATAGCGCACCGATGCGATCGCATTGCGCACCTCGTCCGAGGCTTCAATGAGATTTTTATTGAAGTTAAAAACGATCACGACTTGCGCACGGCCTTCAAACGCAGTCGAACGTACCTGATACACGCCGGTAATACTTTGCAGCGATTTTTCCAGGCGGTTGATAATCTCGCGCTCTACCGTTTCTGGAGACGCACCTGGATAGGGGATGCTGACCACCAGTACCGGTTCCTCAACGTCTGGTATCTGGTTAACCTTGAGTTTTTTTAGCGCCAGCAGGCCCATGCACATGAGGGCGATGATGATGACGATCATCGCAATGGGGCGCTTAATACTGAAATCAGAAAGGAACATGATTATTTCCCTTTAGGACTGGCAGTTGCAGGGGACGAAGCCGCCGCAGATGCTGATGCTGATGCCGGTGCAGAAGATACAGCAGTTGAACTGGCTGGAGCCGCAGGCAAATCCGCACCTGCCGTAGCAACCATTTTTACCTTCTGCCCATCCACCAGGGTAGAAATAGGATTGCGTATGACCTTGTCGCCATCCACCAGACCGCTGCGTATTTCAAAATCACCACGGCGGGGATCACGTTCACCAATCACGATACTGACTTTTTTCACTATGCCATCCTTGATGCGCCAGGCATAGGCCTTGTCGCCATCACGTATCAAGGCTGTGCTCTTGATCATCAGGGTCTGGGTCGAACCTGTTTCTATACGGCCTTCAGCATACAGGCCAGACACCTTTGGTGGTGTTGCGTCGGCAAAAGCCACCAGCACTTCTACCTGTCTGGTAGTGGCATTCGCGGCCATATCGACACGCTTGACCTTGCCAGCAAATTGCTGGTCGCCATAACCATTGACACGGAAACTGACTGCCTGGCCTATCTTGACATTGTTCACCTTGTCAGCCGACAGCAAACCTTCAAAACGCATGCTGGTCGGGTCGATGACCTTAACCAGTTCCTTGCCGATCTGGGCGGTGTCACCGGCAGACACCTTGCGTTCGCTGACCACGCCATCAAAAGGTGCGCGTACTTCTGTGCGTTGCATTTGCTGGCGTGCCTGCGCCGCACGTGCCTTGGCAGCGACCAAATCACTCTGGGCATTATTGCGGCGTATTTCTGCATCTTCCAGTTGCTGGGTCGATGTCATGCCGGAGGCGCGCAAAGTCTTCAGTCGCTGGAACTGGCGTTCAGCCTGCTCCAGCGTTTGCGCCGATGCCCTGGCAGCTTCGTCTGCCGAATTGCGGCTGTCGCGTATCGATGTGTCATCCAGACGTACCAGCAAATCATTGCGTTTTACGGTCTCACCATTTTCTTTTAATACTTGCAAGACGACCGTAGATAACTCGGAACGCAGGTCTGCTTTGCGTTCTGGCTGTATTGAGCCGGTAATCACTGGCCCGGAAGAGAGTGCACTATTTTGTATGACTTGCACATCTTCTTCCGTCACGAGCAAAGGACTGTCTGGTATCCTGGCACTGGCTGACTTTGAGCTGGCTGACCCTGCGCTGGCTTTGGACTGGTCCGTTTCCTTGCCATCTTTTCCTCCCTTGCTGCATGCCGTCAATGCCAGGGCAAGGGAAAGAAAAATCAGACTGGGTCGCAACATGGTGGTTCTCCGTATATTTATAATAAATGTTTCACTAAGAAGCTAATTTGTAACAAAAAGTTCCAGAACTTGCCAAGTATCCATGAGCATGTACACCAGTGTCAATCGCACATTACCAGCCTGCAACATTATCTAAATACTAGCTAAATATCCGCGAGTTTCTTGCATTGTCAGCACAAGTCCGGTAGGCTCCCGCCTCTTGCGTATCTATCAAGCTCTTATTGTGTCTGTTTCTGTGTCTGCTTCTGTTTCTGTTAATGCGTCTGCTAATGTGTCCGTTAATGCGTCCGCTGCCAAGTCTGCTCCGGCTTCACCACCCGTCTTGTTGATTGTTACTGATGTTTTTGGCAATACGCCTGCGATTGCCAGTTTTGCCCGACAATTTCCCCTGCCCTGCCTGATCGCCTCGCCTTTTACCGGCGAAAGAACACAATACCCCGCAGAAACACTTGCCTATCATGCATTTATTGCTGAAGGTGGTGTGGCTGCCTATGCAGAAAATCTGTCTCAGCTTATCCAGACTCATCAATCCAGCCTACGTTATGCCATAGGCTTTAGTGCCGGAGCCAGTGCCCTGTGGCTGAATAGTGCTAATCCGGCCATGGCAAATCTGCAACAGGCGGTATTATTTTATGGTTCGCGCATACGCGATCACCGTGATATACAGCCTGCCTGCCCTACACGCCTGATATTTGCCGAGCAAGAAGCCGCGTTTGAACCGGCAGAACTGGTGGCCGACTTGCGACAGCGCAATCAGAATGCGGAACTGGTCAAGGGCAGCAAACATGGCTTCATGAATCCGTATTCCGCCGGTTTTTGCCTGAAGACCCAGGAACGCTTTATGAAAGAGTTGCTTGATCTGACGCAAATCAGCGCAGCTGCATAAGCAAAAACCCTGCTTGTAGCTGACTGGCAAGATTGAGTTTCACACCCTATTCCCCTATACTGCGCACGCGTGACACAATCACCGCCCTGCGTTTTTGATTGCACCAACCCGTGATCAAAGACAGTTTTATTTGCATGACAACACCACCTATTTAACTAACTTTTTTTGCGGCACCAGTGCATCTGCCTGATCTGGCAGCTCGTCTGGTTGATCCGCGCGGAGCCATAAGCATGACCGCCTTTGTATTTAATGAAATCAATTTCGACGACCACGAACAAGTCGTGTTCGCATCCGAAGCCAAATCCGGCTTGAAAGCCATCATCGCAGTCCACAACACCAATCTTGGCCCGGCCATGGGTGGCTGCCGCATGTGGAATTATGCAGATGAAGCTGAAGCCGTACGTGATGTATTGCGCCTGTCGCGCGGCATGACCTACAAGAACGCCGTTGCTGGCCTGCCTATAGGCGGCGGTAAAAGCGTCATCATCGGCAACCCGAAGACTGACAAGACCCCTGCCCTGTTTGAAGCCCTGGGTGAAGCCCTGGAGCGCCTTGGTGGCCGTTATGTCACCGCAGAAGACGTAGGCACCAGCCCGGCTGACATGGCCAATGTTGCCAGCAAAACCAAATACGTTGCTGGTCTGGGTGACCGTGGCGACCCATCTCCCTATACCGCACTGGGCTGCTTCGTCGGTGCTCAGGCAGCAGTAAAACACCATTTAAAACGCGACAGCTTTGATGGCCTGACGGTGGCCCTGCAAGGTCTGGGTCATGTCGGTTATGACTATGCCCGCCAGTTGAAAGAAGCCGGTGCCAAGCTCATCGTCACCGATATCGACCAGGCAGCATTGAAACGTGCACAGGAAGAATTGGGTGCAGAAGTCGTCGCCATCGACGCCATCTATGATGTGCAGGCCGATATCTATGCACCATGCGCCCTCGGTGCGACACTGAATCCGGACACGCTGTCACGCCTGAAAGCCAAGATCGTTGCCGGTGGCGCCAACAACCAGCTGGCGACACCAGAGATGGGCGAACTCTGCCGTCAAAAAGGTATTTTGTATGCACCTGACTTTGTCATCAATGCCGGCGGCATCATCAAGGTGTGCTATGAATACCTGAATACCCCGGAAGACGGCATGGTTGCCCATGTACGCCGTATCGGTGAAACCCTGGCAGAAGTATTTACCCGCGCAGATACAGAAGGCTTGCCAACCAGCGTCGTGGCCGACCGTATTGCGGAAGCCAGGTTCAAGAAATAAAGCGATGCAAGCTCCGGCTTGCAGATGCTCAGATCAAAAGCCACCAGACTGATGTTCTGGTGGCTTTTTGTTTTTCAATTGTTTCTCGCATTGTATCTGCAGTAATCGCAAACATCTGTATCTACTGGCACAATCTCAACAAGCATATTCTATCTGGGAGGCAAGTTTTCTTATCCAACCGGAGAATATGAATGACGATATTATCGAATATACGCATGCTGACCCACTATAAAGCCTGGGCTGATGACAAAATGTTTTCCATGTTGAGTGCCCTGCCTGAAGAAGAGGTATTGCGCCCCCGGCTGACCCGCTTTGGCAATATGCTGCATACCCTGAACCATGTGTATGTCATCGACGATATCTTCCGCGCGCATCTGCAAGGTCAGCAGCATGAATATCAGGACCGCAATACTGAGACGACACCGCCACTGAACGAACTGTGGAACGCATCAAAAAAGTTGAATGACTGGTACCGAAATTTCACCAAAAATTTAACTGAAGATGATCTGGAACGCGTCATCCATTTCAATTTCATTGGCGGTGGCGAAGGCATCATGAGTTGTCAGGAAATGCTGTTGCACGTCGTCAATCATGCTACTTACCATCGCGGTTTTGTCGGTGACATGATGTACCAGGCCAAGGTCATGCCGCAATCAACTGACCTGACCGTATTTGTCAGGGATGTACTGCGCGCATGATGCATAAGCTTGTCATGCGGCGTGCTGCTTGAAAGAGTTAAATTTCAGGCTTACACTCGTATGTTCTATTTTCAACAAGCCGCCTGATCATGACCATACTCACTACTGCACGCCTGCGCCTGGAACCAATGAACGACAGCCATTTTGATGGCCTGTTCCACATGAACAGCCAGGCAGAAGTCATGCAATACATTACCGGCAAACCAGATACGCCAGAAGACACACAGGCCATGATAGAACGCGTCAAGGCGCGCTGGATAGAGTATGGTTTTTCGTGGTGGAGCTTCATAGAACTAGACAGCAATGAAGTCATCGGCGCTGGCTGCATACAGCATCTGGGCCGCGACCCGGCTAATCCTTTGGAAACTGGCTGGCGTCTGCGCAAGGAAAGCTGGAACAAGGGTTATGCGTCAGAAGCCGCGCAGGCCATGGCGGCATTCGCCTTTGAAAATCTCAAGGCAGAATCCTTGTGCGCGGTCTGCCATCAAGACAATCATGGTTCAGCAAATATCATGAAAAAACTAGGCATGCAACACCGTGGCATAGAGCGCTGGTATGACATGGACACTGCGGTTTATTCCATGGATAAGACAGACTGGTTGGCAAGCAGAAAATAAGGTTTAGTCTGCCGCAACAATAATACGGTTACGGCCAGCTTCCTTGGCGCGGTACAAGGCCATGTCACTGGATGAGAGCGAGACATCTGCATCAATATCACTGGCCTGCATAAGCGCGATACCTATACTGACCGTGACCGGAATAATATGGGTACGCGCATTGACCGGCGTATCCAGTAATTGTTTTTGCACGCGCTCAGCAAAAACGGTGGCATCGGCAATGCTGGTGCCGGCCAGCACCACAGCGAATTCTTCGCCACCTACCCGGCCTGCATAATCGCTTTTACGCAGTTCATCATGCAGGATATGGGCAAAATGCCTGAGCACGAGATCGCCTATGGCATGCCCATAGGTGTCATTGATGAGCTTGAAATTATCCAGGTCACACATCAATACCGCTGCCGCCTTGCTGGCACCACGCTGCATGCGCGCCAGCTCTTCTTCCATGCGCCCCATGAAGCTGCGGCGGTTAGGAATCTGCGTTAAAAAATCGATGGTCGCCAGCTCCTGCAACTCTTGCTCTATGCGTTTATGTTCAGTGACATCGGTAATAAAACCATGCCACAGGGTAGCGCCATCCGGCAGGCGGCGTGGCCTTGCATCCATTTGACGCCAGCGTATGCCCTGTTGTGGCAGATTGACGCGGTATTCCAGATGCAGGTGTTCCAGCCTGCCGGCTGATTTCAGGACGGCATTGCGGTAGGCAGGAAAATCATCAAGGTGTATGCGTGCGTGTATCAGCGCCACGGCTTCCTGCATCTGTAACGGGCTTAATTCATAAATATCGCGTATGCCTTCGCTAAGATAGGTAAAGCGTTCTTCGCCATTGGCTTGCATGCAGTATTGATATGCGAGGCCTGGCACTTCATTGGTCAGACAAGTCACCAGGTCTGCACTTTCTTGCAGACGCTGCGACAAAACCCGCATGGCAGTGATATCAGTGGTGGTACCTATCATGCGCAAGGGGCTCCCATCTTCCGCACGGCTGACTACCTTGCCACGGCTGGATATCCACTTATAACTGCCATCCTTGCAACGGACCCGGTGCTCGACGACATATTGCTCAGTGAGCCCGTCAAAATGCGCCTGTATGCTCGCTTGTACATACGGGCGATCATCAGGATGCAAGCGCGCATAACTGTCTTCTATACGTCCGATGATTTCTGCATCGGCATAACCGAGTATGGCTTTCCAGCCGGGTGAATAATGAATTAGCCCGGCTGGCACATCCCTGTCCCAGATGCCGGTGCCACTACCCTCTATCGCCAGTGCCATACGCATCATATTGGCCTGGCTTTGCTCAGCCAGTGACTGTGCTTGCAGGGATTTTTGCTGCGTGTGCTTGTGTTGTATGAGATTGGCGATCAGGCTGGCAAGCTCTTGCAAGACTTGCTGATTGGGCTTTTCTTGAATTACCCCATTCTTTGCAAAGAAATACAAGCCATCTGACTGCCTATGCTCATCATTGAAAATGGGTATCTCAGCTAGCAGCCAAAGGTCATGGTCCTGCGCAAGTTCCTGCATTCGGCTGACACGCTTGCTGTGCTCGGGAATTGCGCCTTTTGGATATGCGTCTTCGACCACTGCATACATATTGCGCATGTCATCAAGGCAGGCCTGGGGCAAATTGGAGACCAGCAGCAGATCAGTCTTAATATCGGCTTCAATACCACGCAACACGATAGCAGACAGCAAACCAGAATAATGGGCATCCAGGCTGCTGACAATGAGAAGCAAACTATCTTTCAGCTCAGTATTACGCGCAATATCATTCATGCATAGACGATACAGGTCCAGCATGTGCTGACCGTCTTCATTGCTCTTGTGCAAATTATCCAGACTCATATTCACCCGGCATTCCTGATAAGAGTGTGCTTGCACGTATTTAGCAGGCCCGCTATACCGACATGACATATCGGGCTAGGCGCAGGTCATTACCAGCAGAGATCGGTAATGCCCTATTTGATCATATACCAAAGAGAGGAGGCGTGATGGCGAGCAACAATTTTTAATACAAATATTGAATACAATGCGGTGTTGCACTATTTTGCTGAGATTAATGCAACAGTAAATTGCTTGACAGAATTTACGGTGCTCATCAAACACCGCGTAAATGAATACAGTCAGCACCAGCTTTTTGGCGCATGAAGGTGGCAACCTCATCGTCCCATGTTTGCGGATTCAAAGTTGCCGAACTGCGGGTAATGAAGCGACGCATTGGTCTGCGGTCAAACGCCTGCGCCAGCAATTTTTGCATGTCATTCAATACACTTGGATTGATATGCAAGCCCTGAGCGACTCGCTCACTGACCATATTTACTTGCTGCAAAATAGC
Organism: Undibacterium sp. TC9W; assembly: GCF_049339865.1. Taxonomy (NCBI): domain Bacteria; kingdom Pseudomonadati; phylum Pseudomonadota; class Betaproteobacteria; order Burkholderiales; family Oxalobacteraceae; genus Undibacterium; species Undibacterium sp. TC9W. Next base: position 101,568 of record NZ_JBMPPJ010000010.1, read on the forward strand.
GCTCTCCCGCCTGGGATCACCTTGCACGGCAATTTCATAAAAAGAACTAAGCACCGCAAAAGTAGGCCGCACATCTTCAAACAAGCTAGCTTGCAACCGGTCGTGCCCATCCAATACCAGATAAGCATTTAGGCCGTGAATGTACCAGACGAGTATTGGTGGCAATTGTCCATTACGAGACAATTTTCGCCACCACTTGACGCGCCCACTATCCTTGTGTTGCGGGGCAAACAAATTCAACACCTGCCCGTTACCATTCAAGTTCCAATCCAGATAAACTGTAGGCGCATGCAACAACTGCATATCATCGCCATCGCGCTGCCAGCCGCGCAAGCGATAGCTACCACACCAATGTGGATGATAAATTTGGGTACCGTCACAATATTCCAGCGACCATAAACCGTTGGACATACAGTTAATGTCAGCAGTACGCAGGACCTGAACAAAATACCTAAACCATAACTTCAATTGCTGATCAGGAGTAAATTCGTTGATGCGCTGAACCTCAGTTGAGCTAATTGAAGGGAGCCAGTTTTGATGTTGCGGCAAATTGCGATAGATAGTGACACCGTGATAACCATCAAGTATTTCTGCCCACAGAAGACTCAAATCTCCCGCATCCAAACGCATCCGTCTGTCGAATGCAGTACGCAAACGCAATGTCGGCCTGGGCGCATCACTGACCGATAGCAATAGCCCCCTCCACTGCCCATACTCTCTCTCATAGTCGCCGGTATCGTCTTGATAATGAATGTTGATCGCCATGTTGCAATTCTCAATTACAGGAAAAATCCGATTACAAACCCTGCAGCTTCAATTGCTCAATCTCAAAATCACCATCATCGACCAAACGCTCTCCGCCAGGATACTTGCCCAAACCCAGTATTCTGCCCATGGACAACAACAGGCTTTGTCCCGACGCCAGACGATCAGGTATCAATTGATAAACCGGATCATTAAAGGCTGCCGCCGGTGTCGTGAATTTCCAGCCCATTTCTTCAAACTGGGCGAGAACATCATCAAGCCACATGGCATTGATGAGGTTATGATGCATGAGCAAGACTTGCGGTATGTCGCGCCCCTGCAATTGCCACGACAGGGCACGGTAGGCCTCGGCGCGCTGGCGTATATGGGCCAGGTAAGCGCGCTTGATGGCGCTCACATCTGCCTGGGGATTTTTGCCCAGCACTTCTACCAGTTTCTCATTCAGGCGCCAGTCGCTGGTATCCAGGCTGACATAGGCATTACGGTAGTTATTCTGCTTCAAAAAGCTGCGCATGCCATCGCGCTTTTCTGGCGTATTACCTTCGCGCAGATAAGTATAGCGATACCATTTCTGGTAGCCGGGCAAAGTGCTGATGATGGCATCGCAATCAAGGATTTCCTTTTGATATTGTGCAAGACTGACTTTGTCGCTATGCAGGTCAGGATGACTCATGCTGTGGTTGCCGACAGCATGCCCCGCATCGCCCCAGGCTTTGGCCAGCGCATAACCGGCAGGCTGAGTGGCTGCATAATTGGCAGTGACAAACAGGGCAGCAGTGACACCATGTCTGGACAGCGCCTTGAGCATGGCCAGATTGCGCTGCTCAGGGCTCAGCCTGGGCGTCTGTTCCAGATTGGGGCCATCGTCGATAGTGATGGCCACTGTTTGCGCACTTGCATCTGCTGCCAACGAAATACAGGCAATAAAAAATACCGAAGCGGTGGCGCTGCTTAAATAAGCGGAGAGTTTCAATTTGATTTCATTTTCCAGAATTTAATCTACGACATAATCAGCAGATTTTGTTGATACCTCAGCAGCGTCCACGAGCATGAACTGCTGACCATTCCATAGATAAGCTACGGCTTTCTCTCCAGCTGTTGCGGAGATTGCCAGTAGAGATTTCTTATTTCCGGCTGCATCATAAGTCCACTCAAATGCGCCGGCCACCAGGGTTTGCAGCAGCTTGTATTCGCCCTGAGCCAGGCCATATACCTGCAGCTCTTCATAGGCAGCGCCTTGCTGTATCTTGAGGATGAATACTGGTTTTCCCGCCAGGGTGAATTCGGTATGTAACTGCAGGCGGGGGTTATAACTATCGGCAAACTGCTTTTGCGAAATGACCCTCCAGGCTTGCTTTTCTCTTTTCAGTATGCTGACAGTGCTTGAGATTCCCCCCTTGATCTTGTTGCCGGGCTGGCTTACCGCTTTGCCGGACCAAGTGATGATCTTCCATTCATCCTGCGTGCTGAGCACGCTGTAATTCTCGAAGTCACCCACATTTTCCTTGCTCAATGCAGGGATAGCATCTTGCTGCGGGACCTGGTTGACTGCGGATTTTCCGGCAGGCTGACAGGCTGTCAAAGTCGTCAGGATGAGTAGTGAAAACAGCGATTTTTTTAGCGGCATGAATACAGAGGGGCTGAGGGATTTTCTTTTGATGCCAGTGCAAATTGCAGGTGCGCAACAAAACCATGTGCGATAGCATAACATTAAGTTTTGCCAAGCGCACAAGCTGCCTGCATCCACGCAAATTCTCATTTCATATTTGGAGCGGCAGCTTATAATTCCTGAGCTGCACTGTTATATTTTCACTCCTCTGGCAACTGCCCCACCCCATCGTTTTCCAACCGACATAAAACTGAAGGAGATATCAGCATGAGTATCGTAAGCGCACATGAGCCTGGTGCCTTTTGCTGGGTAGAACTTGGCACTAGTGATCAAAAAGCAGCAAAGGCATTTTATGGCGACCTGTTTGGCTGGGGCCATCAGGACAATGAGATGGGACCGGGAAGCTATTACACGATTTTTCAGCTCAAGGGTCACGATGCCGCAGCAGCTTATACCCTGGACCCTGAACAGCAGGCAGGTATACCGCCGCACTGGACTATCTATGTATCGACAGCAGATGCAGAGGCCACGGCAAAGCGCAGCGCAGAATTAGGTGGTGAAGTCGTCGTCCCGGCATTTGACGTATATGACCTGGGCCGCATGGCAGTATTAAAAGATCCTAGCGGCGCCTTTCATAACATCTGGCAGCCGGGTAAAAACACTGGTGTGGGCATACATAATGAGCCTGGCGCTTTTTGCTGGGGGCAACTCAATACCAGTGACACGGCAAAAGCAGAAGCCTATTACAAAGCCTTGTTTGGCTGGGATGCCAGCACAGGCAGCGATGGCGCCATGACTTATACAGAATGGCAGCAACATGGCGCTGCCATAGGCGGCATGATGGTTTTGCCAGATGGTGTCATGGCACCATCACACTGGCTGGCCTATTTCAGCGTTGAAGACTGCGACGCTACAGCTGCAAAAGCACAGGCCCTGGGTGCGGCGACGTATGTGCCACCGAGTGATATTCCAAATACTGGTCGCTTTGCAGTTCTGGCTGATCCTCAGGGTGCCGTGTTTGCGATTTATGAAGAAAATTAGCAGGAAAATTTGCCAGAAATTAGCAGTCACAGTCCCTGGTTTGCATGTGTCAAGCGTGTATCAAGCATGTGTCAATGCACTGATGGCGCGTGCCACACCAAGCCGGGGACTGGACAACACCTCAGTACCCAGATCACTTAACTCTTCTGCCGCTGCTGCCATTGATGCCTGTGCCAGTACCACGACATCAATGTCAGCCGTTGCATCCTGCAATGCCGATCTGACCGCATCACTGATCGCTTGCAGATAAGCTTGTCTGTCGCCTTGCAGGAAATGCCCCCAGGCCTGCTCAGGCAAGAGAGTACTGATCTCTATCGTTTTACTTGCAGCCCTGGCCGACTCCATCAACAACTCTGTCGTTGGATCAAGCGTGCTTTCCAGCGCGGCGACCAGCAAAATGCGCGGCCCCAAAGCGACTGCGCGATCTGCCATGGCACGGTCTATCCTGGCCGTCCGCAAACCTGAACGCCCGTTCATGCGTTCGGCAATCCCGCCTATGCTGGAACAGGTGCATACCACCATGCCCACATAGTCAGTTGCACAATTTGTGGAAGCCACATGCATCGCTGCCTCCACTTTTTGAATGACGGCAGCATCTGTTGCACCAAACTGCTGCGCAGCGATGAGCAGGCTTTCATCAACATGGTGATGTACTTTAAGTCCTGGAGCCAGTTCCTGCATCAGGGCATCAAAGCCCGCGACATGTACCGGTGAAGTATGTAAAAAAACGAGCTGAGCCTGCATATGATCCTTAGCCTGGCACTTGCACTGTCAATTGAGTTTTTTCATATGGGCGACCAGTTGATCGAGGGCCGTGCCCCAGCCCTGATGGAATCCCATTTCCATATGTTTTTGCTTGTCTTCTGCGTTTTTATGCAGGACGACTGCTTTATACCGGGTTCCCGTTTCATGCGGCTCAAAAGTAATGATGGCAGTCATGAAGGAGTTGCCGGTAGGACGAAAACCTGACCCCAGTGCATCGGTGAACACCAGTTTCTTGCCGGGTATGACTTCGAGATAGCAACCGGCATTGTCGTGATCGACACCTTCAGGCGAACGCATGACCGTGCGGAAGATACCGCCAGCTTTCAGGTCTATCTCGCAATCCACGGTTTTCCACGGAGCAGGCGTGAACCATTCCAGCAAATGGGCGGGCGTAGTCCAGGCAGCCCACACCAAAGAAGGTGGGATATCGACTATACGCTCCAGCACCAGATCAAACTTACCTTCTTCCGTCGTTGCTTCAGACATCATGGTTCTCCTTTATCTTGTTTAAATAAGCATCCAGTTGGTTAAAGCGTTTTTCCCAATCGCTGCGCTGCGCAGCCAGCCATTGCTCTGCTTCTCGCAAGCCCGCTGGCGCCAGTTGATATGTCCTTACCCTGCCATTTTTTTCAGACACTACCAGGCCAGAATGCTCAAGTACCCGCAGATGCTGGGTAAATGAAGGCAGGGCCATGTCGAATTCCAGCGCCAGCTCGCTGACTGCTGCCGGCCCCTGGCACAGGCGTGCCAGTACAGCACGCCGTGTTGTATCACCGAGGGCAGAAAACAGATGATCGAGTTGAGTTTGCTGATTTGACATGGGGATAATATAGCGCAAACCAATACTTAGGTAAACACCTTTATATTGAAATTTCGCTACTGTGCGATTTTTTCTTCAGGCCGCATGTTCCTGAGTTTTTGATCGAAGATCTCTTGCAGATATTGATAACGGGGTGACAGGTATAAATAAACTGGCTTGAAAAATAAATCTTGCAAGTAGTAGCTGCCTGCAGCAGCCTGACTTCCTTCCAGCATTTTCAACGCCAGCGATTTGGTCATGATGCAGGCGTCCCCCAGATTTCTTAACACCATGTAGGCGCAATCATGTTCTGAGCCTACTGGTATCAGATGATCCAGTTCTTTATGCGCTGCAATTGCCGCATTGCCGCGCACATAAAACACTTTGTGCCTGTTCAGGTCGGCCATGGATTTCACGACTATATTTTTGTCACGCGTCAGCAAACTGAAGCTCAGATAACCCAAAGCCGTAGGAACGCGGCTGGCTGTTGGCGCCAGATTCTGAAATTCTTCAAAGCGCGGCAACTCGCCTGCGGTTTCACTATCTTGCAGCATCTTCACCGCACGACCGGGTGGATATGCTGTCAGGCTACAACTCAGGCCGCTCTGCCTGCACAGTTTTTCCAATAAAATTTTGCTGTCTGCGAAGGCCTCACCGGCTTCACTAAGTGAAGAAGAAAAGCGCAACAGCTCGCGTTGCACGGGCTGCTCACGAGCGTGGGCAAACGCACAGGTGCAGCAAAAAAAGATGAATAGAAATGTGCGCACGATGATGGACTTTCAAGGCTTGGCAGGCATTTCTTTTCCTTACATGATGCTTAAATAAAGACAGTGACCATGAATAATTGAGCCTTCCCTGCTCCAGTATTTAGCAATTTTCAGTGGCTTACAAGCGGGACTTGTCGCCATGTTGCAAGACTGGTTCAGACTAGTCATTTTCATATTGAAACTTATGGCTATGACATATCAAATCCATCATCTTCTGAAATAATTTAACAATCATAGCCATGCTCAATCAATATTGACTTGACGCCAAACACAGCCTCGAAAACGGCAGTCATCGCTTCCAGCCATGCCAGACCAGCTTCATTAAACGTAAATGACTCAAGCAACACCAGAGGTTTGTCCTGATCTGTGAGCACAGCCTCAAAAGAAACCCAGCCCGCCCCTTTGGCGCGCCGCAAAATATTGATTGCTAATTCAAGCAGGCGGGTGCTTTCAAAGTCGATGACGCTGCCTGATCTAATCAGGCCCATCGTTGCGCTATCCGTATCGTTCCAGGCCAGCAAATGGCAGGATGATGCACCCTGATAAAACTCCGGCAAACTGGCGGGCAGAGCTGCCTTGATGTCGCCGGCCACTACCGCAGACGGGCCGAATTGCAAAGGCAAATAGGGGCTATCATCGAGTATGCTGATGCGCGTCATCGCGATAGACTCAACAGCCCGTCAGCGTTATCAGGCTTATGCTGCCTGACGTTCGACAATCTCAGCTTCCAGCGCTTCTGCTGTACGCTCAGCATTATAGAGTTCCAGATTCAGCAAACCCAGGCGCTTGGCGACTATGGTGGGCACCAGTGCCTGGCCAGCGACATTGACTGCGGTACGGCCCATATCGATGATAGGTTCCACAGCGAGCAACAAACCGACACCTTCCAATGGCAGGCCCACGGTAGATAAAGTCAGTGTCAGCATGACAGTGGCACCGGTGGTACCAGCAGTCGCGGTTGAACCCAGCACAGAAACCAGTGCAATCAAAGCCAGTTGCGTGACATCCAGATGCAGGCCATAGAATTGCGCGATAAAGATAGCCGAGATCGCCGGATAAATCGAGGCACAGCCATCCATCTTGGTGGTTGCGCCGAGTGGCACGGCAAAAGCTGCATATTCACGCGGCACACCGAGATAACGCTCGGTCACTCGCTCTGTCAGGGGCATGGTACCCATGGACGAGCGTGAGACAAATCCCAGTTGTACTGCAGGCCAGACGCCTGTGAAATACTGGCGCACGGACAAGCCATGCAGCTTGACCAGCAAGGGATACACCACGAACAAGACCAGCAGCAAACCTACATACACTGAGGCGCTGAAGCTGGCGAGTGAACCCAGCGCATCCCAGCCATAACTGGCTACCGCATCACCCAGCAGGGCCAGCGTACCTATCGGTGCCAGGCGTATGATCCACCACAATATTTTTTGCACCACAGCACCGACTGCATCTGTAAAACGCAGTAGCGGTTCGGCACGCTCACCGACCTTCAGAGCCGCAACGCCAACAGCAATAGAAATCACCAGCAACTGCAAGACATTAAAACCCAGCTGGGTGGAGGCAACAGCTTTCTCCCCCACCAGCTTGACTGAGCTGCTGGCTGTCATGCCCAGGATATTGCCCGGCAAAAGTTGATTCAGAAAAGCCCACCATGAGCCTGTTCTTGACGGTGTACTCGCCTTGGCAGCATCAACTACCGCACCGGCACTGGGATTTGCCAGCAAGCCTATTGTCAGGCCTATGGCTACTGCGATAAAAGCAGTAATCGCAAACCAGATCAAGGTCTGGGTTGCCAGTTGCGCTGCATTCTGCAAACGGCGCAAATTGGCAATGCTGCTGACCACTGCTGTCAATATCAGCGGCGGGATCATAAGTTTCAAGAGGCCTACATAGGCATTGCCAATTGCACCAAGCGCAACCTGCAGCCAGTTGGCCTCGCTACCCTGGGTACCCATGTTGCGTGCTATCAGCCCCACCACTACCCCGGCCAATAAACCTATGACTATCTGCGGTCCGAAAGACTTCCACCAGCGTGCGCCATGCCCGCTGGGCAATGCTGATACAGTCGCCTTGTTATTCGAAGTTTGCATATCCAAATTCCCTGTGCTTCTGACATGATGATTAATGCCTGCCATCATGCACCAAAGACTGTGCTATTTGCAAATACAGAAATTCATTCCAGCAATGAGCTCAGCGTATAAGGGGAAATATGCCCACGATGTAGTAAGATTTAGCAAGAAATCCCTGGATTGACCGAGCCAGCATCAACAGGCTTTTTTCTAGCCCCACCATTCAGAAAGCGCTCTATCAAGCCACGGCGCACCAGCAGATGGTAGCTCAGCAGGCAAAACAGGCTGGTCAGCACGATATTGCACATCATTCTTCCAACAGCGCCAAAAGGGCTGTGATATAGCAAGATACCAAATCCCATCGTCCCCAGCATGTGCACCAGATAAACCCAGTAAGAACTGTCTGCCAGATAAGACAGCAAACGGTTCTGCGTTGGCAGATAACGCAGAAACAAGCCTATCAGGGCAAAACTCCAGAGCCAGCTCACGCTATTATATAAATACGCCATGACGGCCTGCATGCCTGGGTTGGCAGGCTCTGCATTGCCATCACTTTTAACCAGCGCCAGGAACACGATGAAGACCGGCAAACCGGCGCAAAGATATGACCAGCACCAGCGCTCAAAACAGGACAACAAATCTGCCTGAAAACGATACAGGAAAATCCCGCAGCAAAAAAACATGCCGCTATGGATGAATTCTGCCGGGTGCGGCATGAAAGAACCCAGCGGCGTCACCATGCCATTGCGGTAAAAACTCCCGGTCAACGCCAACGGTAATGTCAGGAAAAATATACCCCACCAGTTATGGCACAGTGTTTTCCAGGTATTGGCAAAACCATCTTGTAACCCCAACGGAATAAAGGCCGACCAGCGCAGCAGCAGCGCATACACAAGGCAATACAGGAACAGGTAATAGATGAACCACAGATGCAGCAGCGATACCTGCGGTCTGCCAGGTACTTTCGGAATCAACTCAAAATCCACACCCATAGTCCCAAAAGCATTCAGATGCGCATACACTGCCACCAGCAAACTCATGCAGATCAACAGCAAAGGCCAGAACACCATGAAAGGCCAAACCAGCTTGCGTACACGCTGACGCAGCATGGCTGCCATGCCACGCTTTGCCACCAACATGGCAACAAAAAATCCAGCCAGGATGAAAAACACAGGCATGCGAAAAGCATGGATGAAGACGATCAATAAGTCCGCCAGCAAACTGGTCTGGCTATCGCGCCAGGGCGTAGGTGATGGATTGATCATATAATTCACCGATACATGCACGACTATGCCCAGCCACATCATAATGGCCCTGAGATTATCAAGGGAGTGCAAGCGCTGATCAGTGTTAGCAGTATTCATAGGGTAAGTTCAAGCTTAGCATGGGACAGCTCTGGTTGGCGTCTTGCTTATAGACGGTAAATCCAGTCGCTTTCATTTTTTCTGACATCGTTGAGCAATTGCTGTGGGCTGCGCCCTGATACTTCCTTGCAGTCGCGAATAAGGTGGGATTGGTCGGCATAACCCAGGGCATCTGCATGTTCCGCCCAGTTTGGAGTCTGCCCATGCGCCAGGTCACTCAAGACCTGGCTGTGACTGCGCTTGGCGCGCCATAAACGCGACAAACCCAGCAAAGGCAGACCTGCTTCTTTCCTGACCCGTCTTTGCAGCTGGCGCGCGCCTACGCCGAGCAGACTGCAACTCAGGCGCAAGCTCAGGTTCTGCCCCATCTTGCGCAAACGTGACCAGGGGCTGGAAAGCAGGAAACTGCTGTTTTGTGCGACATAGCTTTCAATCAGCGAGCGCCTGTCAGCATGTGTATCAGCCAGGGCAACGGCCTGCAGCAATGCAAGCCCTGACGGATTCAATACCTCCATCGCATCGACAAATCTGTCCTGCACTGTCGTCAGGTCCAGCTCAAACAAGGCATGAAATGCATCTGAGTAAAACACCGCCATAAAACTATGTCGGTCACCGAGGTTCATCGACACCCCATACTGGCTCTGGCAACCAGCTACAAAGATCTGCGGCAAACGCTGCTCACGCTTGGTTTTTCCCTGTTGCAGCAGACTCACCTCACCTTCCAGCATCCAGGTGATGCAACAGAATGGCGTAGCAGGGTAACGATTCAGTTGGTCCGGTCCATCCAGATGACATCCACGGGTATCGCGCACGATATACATCAACACATGCTCAGCCGCCTGACCACTGGCTGGGCAGATATGCGTTTGCGCTTTGGGGGTAATGTCAGTCCTGTGCATGTAGTGGATGCTACCTGCTTACGTCGTGGATGTATTGGACGTTTACGACATTTTTGAAGTTTTATGAGGGCCAGTGTTTGATTTGTCTGGCCATTGTTGGCAATTTGCTCAGATCATATGTATTGCTGCCGAGGGGGGGGTTGCTGTTGCTGTTGCTGTTGCTGTTGCTGTTGCTGTTGCTGTTGCTGTTGCTGTTGCCGTTGCTTTTGACTTTCCGCAGTTCCCATGTGTCGACGCCGTTTGTACATTACAGAAAATGGATTAAGAAGGACCGTTGTCTGAGCGAAGCGAGTTTCGGGCCTTCCCATTTTTTGTACTGCACAAACGGGAACCCCCTTTAGGGGGCGGCGACGCCTGGGTCGCCTTTCTTTGAATTCTTTCTTTGGCGACGCAAAGAAAGAATTTCGGCTGCCGGGCCGAGACCCGGCTTGTATCCACGAAGGGCAATCGCTTTAATAACGACTCAAGTGCACGACGAACGCCACTGGAGCGCCAGCCCGGTAGCCTCCAGCCTTCGCTGGAGCGACGATAATTTGAATACGGTTTATCGAATGGACCCCATCCTCACCCTTACCTCTCCCGCTGCGGTGCTTGCAAATGGCTTGGAGATGAAGCTAAAACATTCCAGCACGGGCCAATCTGTCAACCAGCAAAGAGCCACGAATGGACTCTGTTGCCTTAATCAGCCTTCACCCCCACAGGCTTGAACTGCCCCATCACATCCCGCTTACCCCGTTCCAGATAAGGCACAGGCTTGTCCATCCATTCAGGGCGCGGGCTGCCCAGCAGGTAATGATCAAAGAACTCAGCCATGTGCACCGTGAAATACTTCATGTTGTCACGTTCTTTGAGGCCGTGTTTTTCACCATTGAAATTGAACCAGTAAGCCTCTTTACCCAACTGACGCAAGGCGGTGAAAAATTCTATGGCCTGATACCACGGCACTGCATCATCATCATCGTTGTGGATGGTCAGGTAAGGTGTCTGCACTTTATCGACAAAGAATATCGGTGAATTTTCTATGTACTCTGCCGTCTTGTTCCAGGGTGCACCACCAATACGGCTTTGCTGTTTTTCATACTGGAAGGCGCGACTCATGCCTGTGCCCCAGCGTATACCGCCGTAACCGCTGATCATGTTTGCCATGGATGCGCCAGCTTCGACAGCACGGAACATATTGGTTTGCGTGATCAGGTAATTGACCTGGTATGCACCCCAGCTATGACCTTGTATGCCTACGCGTTTGGGATCGACATAACCTTGCGCCAGCACTTTTTGCACTGCCGGTACCACAGCGTTATAGGCGCTCTTGCCTGGGTGTCCGGTTTTATAGACGATGTCCGGGCGCAGCACGATGTAGCCATTACTCAGGTAGCGGGTGACATTGATGTTCTGGGCAGGAGCAGGTGCAACATAGCGATGCAGATTGTCTGACATGTTTTCATAGATATAGACCATCATCGGGTATTTTTTGGCAGGATCAAAATTCTCAGGCTTGGCCAGCAAGGCTTTGAGCTTCTTGCCGTCGAGGCTGGTGTATTCAATCATCTCTTGCTTGCCCCAGTTGAATTGGGCTTGCTGGGGATTGGCATTACTGATTTTTTGCGGATTTTGCAAAGCCAGGTTACTGCTCCACAAGTCCGGGAATTCTGTAAAGCTTTGCTGCGTGAACAAAACCGTATCGGCCTTCTTGGCCTTGATCAGGCCGGCAAACATTTTATCGCCATGTATGAGTTTTACCGGCTCGCCAGATTTTGGGTTTTGCTGGTAATAACCAGTGGAGCGATTGCCTTCATTGGTGGCTGCCAGCATCCATGAATCTGCTGGCAAAGCCTTGGATTCAGCGACAGGTGATGGTTCATCTGCAGGCGGCTTTTTCTCAGTGTCGACGGGAACATAACGCAGCTCCAGATTATGCTTGCGGCCATAGCCGGCAGTCACATTGCGGCTCGCTTGTGTCTGCGGATTGACTTCCCAGAGACCGAACTGATCATACAAAACGACGCTGGCATCATCTTCTGTCCAGCCCGCAAAACCATAGGCGTCCTTGACTTCTGGCGTATCGCGTTTGGCATCTTCAAAGCGTGCCTTGATTTTGCCTGTCAGGTTGATCTTGCTGCCGTCAGCGGTTGACCAGCAATACCAGATACTGCTATTGGCATCAAAGGCCATGACGTATTTTCCGCCTGGCGACAGGCTGGGCACATAGCGCAGTTTTTGCGCCAGCAAACGGGTCTGGCCAGTTTGTAAATCTACTGCGTAGGCATCGTGATACAGCGCATCCCAAGACTGCTGCATTTTGTATGGCACATCGCTGGCACCCATGGCAAAACGCGGATTATCATTGATCAGCACATTTGGAATATTCTTGTTGGCAAGCTGGACAAAGTGTTGCTCGGCAATGTGGAAAACTGCTTTATAGCTGCGTTGTTTTTCTTTCTCTGCCTTGACCTTTTGCATGGATTGCAGCTCAGGGTCTTTCCAGTGCCAGAGATCAACCTTGAAAGGCTCCGGAGCATCCTTCGGATCAGCCTTGGCCAATTCTGCGGTACCAAAGAACAGGCGCTGGCCATCCTTGCTAAAACTCAGACTACCGTGCTCGCTGGGCAACCAGCCTGCTGGCATGCCAGCGGTGCTTGCAGTCACGACAGCTTTGGCTTCGCTATCACCTGCGCGCCAGTAATACAGGTTGAAAGCAGTAATTTCTTTTTCTGCCTTATCTGCCTTATCGCCCTTGTCAGCGTCGGCATTTTTCTTGCCAGACTTTTCGGCTTCCGCATTTTTCTTTGCGAGGTCATCGCGATTGCTGACGAAAGCCAGTTGACGGCCTGCCTCATCAAAATTCATGTGCTTGTAACTGCCTGCACCTGCCATGACGGTGCGCGGTGTCAGGTCTTGCGGGCTGATCAGGTAAACACCTTCGCGCGCAGCGTCTTTATTTGTATCTTTTTGCGCGTCTTTTTGAGCGTCTTTCTGTGCATCTTTGGTGATGATATTGAAGGCCAGCAATTCACCATTTTTTGCCCAGGTAAAATCAGCAACGTCCTTGAAGCTGGTGCGCTTGGCAATGGCAACATCAATCAACAAAAATTCTGTGCCTGTATCTTTTTTCTTTGCTGCAGCTGAGGCGGCAGCGGCTTGCTGATCTTCATCGTCCTTGGCAGCAGGCTCGGCGTCTTTCTTCGCTTCTTTCTTTGCTTCCTTGGGCGCGTCGAACAAGACTGCCAGGAAATTGCCGCCTTCTTCTGGCCAGGCAAAACGCTTTACCCTGTCCAGGTTTTCAACTTTACCCGTCGCCAGATTCATGATGCCCAGACCAGCCTTGGGCAACTCATCACCCTTCTTCTTTTCTTTCTTGGCCTTGTCCAGCTCTACCCTGGTTGGCGCAATCGCAAAAGCCAGGTAGCGGCCATCCGCACTGAAGGCTGGTGTCGTGCCGCGTGGTGCACGCCATTCCCGGCCATCTTTCAGATTCCTGACCACGACCTCGCCATCTGACTCTTGGCCTACCAAGGCATAAGCTGCCCAGTTGCCGTCACGGCTCAGGACACTGCCCTGTATGCTGCGCCAGTTTGCATAGACATCATGGCTGATGACTTTTTTTCCACTCACCGGAATGACTGCGGCTGCCGCACCTTCTGCCAATACCGGGGCAGCATGGACCGCAGGAACATAGGCACCATAGGCCAGACATACCAGTAAGGCAGTAGTAGCCAGCTTGCGCAGATGACGCTGTTTGTAGTGGCCGAAGGAAGAAACAGAAGACACAAAAGACACAAAAGACACAGAAGAAGGAGAGGAATAAGGCGTGCTAAACACTGGAATTACCTTTCTGAGAGACAGACTTTACATCACTACATTGTAATGTCAAACCAAATTAAATCGATAAAACAATTATGAATTATCGGTGTTGCGTTGCAGCAAGTCCAAAGATATCAAGATTGCACCTGCAAGGTTTTGACCACGCGCATCTCACCTTTTTCACCGGCACCAGAGCCGCTGTTCTTGCTTTCTTTTTTTGTGACAACCAGCCGGTCACCGCTGACGCCATACACCAGCTCTTCTTCATTTTTTGTTTCAAAGCTGATCACGACGAAAGCACGCCCTGAGATAGCCTGATGCATGCGGCTGGCAAGCGGGATACCATCCTGGCCTATCCAGACCTCCAGGCTGCCTTCGAATTTCTTGACGTATTTGCGGTCTTTTTCGCTGAGCTTTTCAACAGGTATCTCGAAACTCAGCAAGCGCGCGGGCTTGCCATTGTAGCTAGCATCGGCTTTTTCACTTTTGAATATGGCTTTCTCAAGAACCCGCGAAAGATTACCCACGGCAGAAACCATGGGGCGCAATTCGGATGAATTGACTTCCTTGATGGCAGCAATAGTGGGGGTTTTGGCTTTGGAGTCTTTTTCCTTGGCGCGCTCTTCGGTTTCGAGGCGCGTCAATAAATCCTTGCTGTACAAAATTTGCAAGCCACGCGGGCTGTCATCAAGGCTGATGCTAGCCTGGCCATTTTGTTCATCAGCGTCTTTACCTTCACCCTGGCGACTCCAGGTTTTGGCTTCAACGACAGCTTTTACTGGTGTTTGCCCTGGCAAGCGTACCAGGGAGGCTTTTAAATCTGCCAGACCATCTGCCTTTGCCGCCTGAGTAAACAAACTAAGCAAACTGAAACACATGCCCGCAAGCAGTAAAAGCATTTTCTTTTTGGCCAGCATACATCCCCTGTCAATATAGCTATCGTGAGCCATCTGACCGTCGGGACGTATTAAAGTTCAGCCTTGCTTTATCCTTGCTTTAGTGCCAGCCACTTTCTATAGACCAGCAATGCCACTTGCGCATCATTGGCGGCATACATGATTTGCCTGTCATTCAGAGCTGGGGTAGCCCAGTTGGAGGTCGAGGTTTTCTTGGATTTTTGCAGTTGCATACCAAAATATTTGGCGACCGCCGCTTTTGCGCCCATGTCGCGTTGCTTGCTCTCACGCATGGCGCGTGCGAGATCAAGCACATGCTGCGGCACAATGCCAAGTTTGATCTTCAGGCGTTTCATGTCATCGCTGAGTCCAAAGCCAACCTTGAGTATGTCTTTCGATTCCAGCAAGGCTTTCACGGCATCGGTATTTTGCACCTTGATCGTGGGGAAGAGATAAGCCTTGTTGTCGGTAGCCAGTTGTATCAGATGCGGGCCATCAGATTGCTGGCCCTTGAAGAATACTGGCTTGGATTCGGTATCGAAACCCAAAATATCGGCTGTCAGCATCTCTGCATAGGCCTGCTCTGCGTCTGCTGACGTCTGTACCAGCAGTATGTCTTTTTCCTGGATACCAGGATAAGGGGGGAGGAGAACTTCCTGATCTTCTGTCATGACAGCATGATAAGGGAAACAGGGTGGATATGTCAGGTGTTGACTTGCTAGCTTAGCTTGTGTGAGGTCAAAAACAGTGAAAATAAGCCACAAACTGCAAGCCTGCCTGATAAACGATATATTTTTAATATTATTTAGGCCTTGAGTTTGTCGGCATGCGTTTCCATCAGCTCAGTCAGCCACTCTACGAATACCCTGACCCTGGGCGATAACTGCCGGTGGTGAGGGTAAAGTATCGATACCGGCATAGGCGGTGGCCGCATCTCCGATAAAACCTCCTGCACGCTGCCAGCCGCCAGTTGGGCAGCAACGTGGAAGCGCGGCAGTTGTATCAGGCCATAACCTGCTTCTGCGCCAGCTACATAGGCATCGACGTCATTGACCGCCAGTTGCCCCTTTAATGGCAATGTCTGTGTTTTACCGTCGACGACAAATTCAAAGTCCATATTCCGGCCCGTCTGTGATGAGAAATAATTCACTGCCAGATGGGCAGGCAGATCATCCAGCGCCTTGGGCACGCCATGTTTTTGCAGGTAAGCGCTGCTGGCACAGGTAATTTGCGTCATCAGCGCTACCCGTTTGGCGATCATGCTGGAATCGCGCAACTCGCCACCACGCAAGACGCAATCGACGCCTTCCCTTACCAGATCAACCAGACGGTCGCTCATGCCGACTTCCAGCTCTATCAAAGGGTATCTGGCACTGAAGCCTGGCAGGGCCGGGACCACAAACGTTTTGCCCAGCGATCCTTGCAAATTAATCCTGAGCTTGCCACGCGGATTGAGCAGGCTGTGGCTGAATGCAGATTCAGTTTCTTCCAGATCAGCCAGCAGGCGCACGCAACGCTGATAGTAAGCATCGCCATCAGCCGTGGTGTTGACCTGGCGCGTGGTTCTTTGCAAGAGGCGCGTGCCTAGATGGGTTTCCAGTTGCTTGATGCTCAGGGTCACGCTGGCCCTGGGCATTTGCAATTGTTCAGCAGCGCGGGTAAAGCTGCTTTGCTCAACCACGGCGATAAAGACTTGCATAGCCTGGAATTTGTCCATAAGCCTCCCTACCCTGATTATTTAGATTTTCTGCATAGTAATGGCAATTTTAACGTATTTATCTAAAAATTCAGTCTAACTACAATGGCTACATCTTCAGCAACCTCGCTGAGGCAACAATGACGAAGGAGTTTCAGCATGGCACAGAACAAAATCGCAATACGTCAATTGGGCAAACAAGGCCCGGCAGTCTCAGCACTGGGTTTGGGTTGCATGGGTATGTCGGACTTATATGGCCCGGCTGACCGTGGCGAAAGCATCGCCACTATCCATGCGGCGCTGGATGCAGGAATAGACTTGCTCGACACAGGTGATTTTTATGGCATGGGCCATAATGAATTGCTGATACAGGAAGCACTGCAAAACCTGCCGCGTGAAAAGGTAAAGATCAGCGTCAAATTCGGCGCGTTGCGCGACCCGGCAGGCAACTGGATAGGCATGGATGGCAGGCCAGCAGCCGTCAAGAACGCCCTGGCTTATAGCCTGAAACGCCTGGGCACTGATCACATTGACGTCTATCGCCTGGCGCGCATAGACCCGCAAGTGCCGGTGGAAGACACCATAGGTGCGATTGCCGACATGGTGAAAGCTGGATATGTACGCCACGTTGGCATGTCGGAAGCTGGTGCTGCCAGCCTGCGCCGTGCGGCAGCAGTGCATGCCATCAGTGATTTGCAAATAGAGTATTCACTGTTTTCTCGCGGCATAGAAGCCGAAATTTTGCCGGTCTGCCGCGAACTGGGCATAGGCATCACAGCCTATGGCGTACTGTCACGTGGTTTACTTAGCGGTCACTGGAGCCCGGAACGCACTACTGGCACCAGGGATTTCCGCAGTGTCAGTCCACGTTTCCAGGATGGCAATCTGGAACGTAACCTGGCCCTGGTAGAAGCCTTGCGCGGCATCGCCAACAGCAAGGGCATCAGTGTGGCGCAGGCGGCAATTGCCTGGGTACTGGCGCAAGGCGAAGATATTATCCCTCTGGTAGGTGCGCGCCGTCGTGACCGTTTGACAGAAGCCCTGGGTGCACTCGACGTAAAACTGGATGCGGCAGATTTACAGGCAATAGCGGCGGCAGTTCCCAGCGATGCAGTAGCGGGTAATCGCTATAATGATCATGCCATGGCTTTGCTCGATAGTGAACATGCGCCTGGTCATTAAACTATTGAATCATTCAGCTTTTATCGATGACATCTGCAAGCTGACCTGACGACTCAACTTTCAGTGGATCAACCCGGCGGCGGCGTGGCCTGCCACTGGGCAGCGGTTCGATGATCAGGGCCTGACCATCGGGCAGGGAAATCGCCAGTTTTTCTTGCCCATCATGCTTGAAATGATAAACGGTCGCCGCGCCGATGGCGGCTGATTTTTCCAAGGTTGCGGCCATCAGCAATTCCGGGATTTCGCTTACCTTACCGGTGCGCCAGAGCAGCTTGTTCATGGTTTTACTCATCGCCTTATTCATTGATGTGCTCGCGATAGCGGGTAACAAAACCGACGGCATCCATAGGGCGGCCAAAATAATAACCCTGTACCTGGCTGCATCCCATTTTGCGCAACAGATCGGCCTGTTCTTTCTTTTCCACACCTTCGGCAACCACACTCAGGCTCAGGCTCAATGCCATGGCAATGATGGCGCTGGCAATTGCTGCATCGTCAGGATTTTCATGGATATCATTGATGAAAGATTTATCTATCTTGAGTTCATCAATGGGGAAGCGCCGCAAGTAGGAAAGACTGGAATAACCAGTGCCAAAATCATCGAGCGATATCGACAAACCCAGGTTTTTCAAAGCGCGCAATGCGACCAGTGTACTGTTGACATCCTGCATGACCATGCTCTCGGTCAGTTCCAGTGTGACATTCGATGGGTCGGCACCCGTCTCGGCAAAAATAGCCGCAACACGGTCAGACAAATCCTCTTGGCGGAACTGGCGAGGTGACATATTGATGGCAATCTTCAAATCAGCCATGCCAGATTTTTTCCAGCTGACTTGCTGGCGGCAAGCTTCAGCCAGTACCCATTCGCCCAGAGGCAGGATGAGGCCAGTTTCTTCTGCCAGCGGTATGAATTCTATGGGGTGTATCAAGCCTATCTGTGGGTGATGCCAGCGCACAAGTGCTTCTGCACCGACTATATGCCCCGTAGCGAGTTCTATCTTGGGCTGATAATGCAAGGTCAACTCGTGCCTTTCCAGCGCACGGCGCAATGCGCCTTCCATATTCAGGCGGCTGATGGCAGTAACGCCCATCTCGGGAATAAACTGGCGCACGCTATTGCGCCCATGTTCCTTGACGCGGTACATGGCAATGTCGGCATAACGCAATAATATTTCGCCATGGTCGCCATCACGCGGGTATAGCGAAATACCTATGCTGGCCGTGACAAACACATCATGGCCATTAATTTCAAACGGGCGGGCCAGCGCCGCCAGGATTTTTTCAGCGACGATATCAACATCGCCAGTCTCAGGTAAATCAGTCAGGATGATGACGAATTCATCGCCGCCCAGGCGCGCTACCGTATCGGTTTCACGCACACAATGACTGAGCCGGTTGGCTACCTGCTTCAACATTTCATCTCCGGCGCCATGACCAGAGGCATCATTGATGAGCTTGAAATGATCAAGATCAAGCAACATCAAACCCACCGACAAATCCTGGCGCTTGGCCCAGGCGATGGCCTGGGTGATGCGGTCATTCAGTAAATTGCGGTTCGCCAGTCCGGTCAGACTGTCATGGGTGGCCTGGTATTCCAGCTCTTTCTGATAATTGACACGCTCACTGACGTCATTGATAACGCTGACAAAATGTGTGGTGGAAGCACCCATCGCATCCTTGACGGGCGAGATATGCAATTCATTCCAGAATTGCGTGCCGTCCTTACGGTAATTGCGCAACAACGCGCAGCCTGATCTTTTTTCACGCAAGGCACTGCGGATTTCTTCCAGATCAGGTTGCGCCAGATCTTCCCTGACCAGGAAACGTCCTTCCCTGCCTATGACTTCCTGTGCTGTATAACCAGTGATACGCTCAAATGCAGGATTCACATAGACAATGGAATGATCGCTGTCATCACTACGGGTAATCATGATGCCGTTGCTGCTGGAGACCAGGGCTTGCTCACGCAAGAGAAGAGCTTGTTCGACTTCCTTCAACTGGAATTTGCTGTCGGTAATATCTTGTTTGACAGCGATCAGATGGGTAATCTGGCCATCTGCATTGCATAGCGGACTGACCATCTGTCTTTCCCAGTAGGCCGTACCGTCCTTGCGATGGCTGAGTACATCGCCCTGCCAGTGCTCTCCAACCTTGAGCGCCTTGATTATGCGCATGATTTTTTCATCAGCGGGATCACCAGAATTCCAGAACACATGCTTGCCCAGCACCTCGTTCAATGCATAGCCAGAAATACGGCAAAAGCTGTCATTGCCATATTCGAGTTCGCCATCTGCATTGGTGATGACTACCGCAAACGGGCTTTGCTGCACAGACAGTGCCAGCATGTCCATATTGTCTTGCAGATCATGGTGTTCATGGGTACTGCTGAGGGAATGGATGGCCTGCGCCAGTTCATTGGCAAAACGACTCAATATGTTGTATGCATCACCAGTTTCACTGAGATCAAAGTCGGCACCTACACGCAATTGTGCCAGCGCATAGCCATAACGCTGCAAGGGCAGAACCAGGTATTTTGTCTCTTTTCCAGCCTGCCTGTCCGCGCGAAAGCGGTAAACTTCTGACTTGTCACCCAGATCCAGTTCCACCTCGGCACACAGATAACCAGCACGCTGCACCAGGATACGACAGAAGCCACGCAGCATCTCAGGCAATTCTGCCGTGTACCACAGGCAATGGGAAAGCTCCCCCAACAAGAGGTACCACTCTTCCAGCCGATGCGACTCGGCATCCAAAGTCAGATCAGGATCAACGATAGCCATTGCTCTGCGGTCTCCGGTTAAACTCGCTATTGAGGGCTTACGCAAAACCGCCCCAGCTGCGTTGCAGCTCCTAGCCGTACTAAAGTACTGTCTTCGTCGCTACGCCTTGCTGGGACAATTTTGCGTAAGCCCTATTATTGGCAGGTGGATTTTTATACCGCGTCGCCAAACGAATTGCAACAAAAACCACCAGAGGCAAGCCGCCTATTTATGCTGCAATTGCGTTGCTGTAGAGGGAATATTTATAGAGAGTCATCAAAAATTTTACAAAAGAACAATTCCTCTAGATTCATCCTTTACTCAGGTTTTCTCCTGAATTTCTCGGTGTCTCGGTGCCTCTGTGGTTAATGGTCTTAAGATTTTCCCGATTTAAGCCGCAAAAATTAACAAAACAACATCAAGCAAATTCGCCTATCCTGCGCAAAAGCCGTTAAAATCTAAGGTTTGGCAAACTTTATTCATCGCTTCTTCAAGAAGTGACAAAGGCAGATAGCACGATGCTCACATTTCAACAAATTATCCTGACATTACAAGATTACTGGGACAAGCAAGGCTGCGCCCTGTTGCAACCTTACGATATGGAAGTGGGCGCGGGTACTTCGCATACCGGCACTTTCTTGCGGGCCATCGGGCCAGAGCCATGGCGTGCGGCTTATGTACAGCCATCACGCCGTCCAAAGGATGGCCGTTATGGCGAAAACCCTAACCGTCTGCAACACTATTATCAATATCAGGTAGTGTTGAAGCCTGCGCCGGAAAATATCCTCGACCTTTACCTGGGTTCATTGAAGGCCCTGGGCCTGGATTTGCAGCAAAACGACATACGCTTTGTGGAAGATGACTGGGAAAACCCTACCCTCGGGGCCTGGGGCCTGGGCTGGGAAGTCTGGCTGAATGGTATGGAAGTCACACAATTCACTTACTTCCAGCAAGTCGGTGGCCTGGATTGCAAACCTATCCTCGGTGAAATCACCTACGGACTGGAGCGTCTGGCCATGTATTTGCAAGGTGTGGACAACATCTATGACCTGGTCTGGACTGAGCGTGAAGAAAACGGCAAGACCGTGCGCCTGTCCTATGGCAATGTATTCCATCAAAATGAAGTTGAACAATCGACTTTCAGCTTTGAATATTCAAACACCGATTTCCTGTTCTCATTGTTCACCAATTACGAAGCAGAAGCCAAGCGCCTGCTGGAAGTGACAGAAAAATCCCTGGCCCTGCCTGCTTATGAAATGATCTTGAAGGCGGCGCATACGTTCAACTTGCTGGATGCGCGTGGTGCGATCTCGGTGACTGAGCGTGCTGCCTACATAGGCCGCATACGCAACCTGTCGCGTGCCGTAGCTGCGGCTTATTATGCATCGCGTGAAGCGCTGGGTTTCCCCATGTGCGCTGCGGATGACAAGCACAAGCCTGCTCCCGCTGCTGTTACTTCAGCATAAGTAATGCATAGCCAACAAGAACATCATTAAACAGATTCTGGCACTGCGCCGGAACGTAGGATAAGAAACATGAGCCAAACACTGTTAGTAGAATTATTTACCGAAGAGCTGCCTCCCAAGGCCCTTGCCAAGCTGGGTGAAGCATTTAGCGCCGGTATCGTCGCTGGTCTGAAGTCACGCGATTTCCTCGAAGCTGAATCTGTTGCCACCAGCTATGCCTCACCACGCCGTCTGGCTGTCAGCATCACTGGCGTACGCTCCACATCCCCTGACAAGCTGATGCGCGAAAAAGTCTTGCCGGTATCCGTGGCACTGGATGCAGCTGGCAATGCGACAGCACCGCTGGGCAAGAAACTGGCAGCCCTGGGCTTCCCTAACCTGCAGGTCAGTGACCTCGAACGTGCGGTGGATGGCAAGGCAGAGAGCTTCTTCTACAGCTATACAGCTGCTGGCACTGCCCTGGCACCGGCAGTGCAAACTGCGCTGGAAGAAACCATAGGCAAACTGCCTATTCCTAAAGTCATGAGCTATCAGCGTCCTGATGGCGAGACTGTGCATTTTGTGCGCCCTGTGCACAAAATCATCGCCTTGCATGGCGCTGAGATTGTGCCACTGTCCCTGCTGGGTCTGAACAGCGACCGCATTACCAAAGGCCACCGTTTCCTGTCCGCTGGTGAAGTCAGCATTGCCAAGGCTGAAGACTATGCCGCCAGCCTGAAAACCGAAGGCAAGGTCATCGCCAGCTTCAATGAACGTAAAGAACAGATACGTGCCGCCTTGCTGGGCAAAGCAGGTGCAGACCAGGTGTTGATGCCTGAATCCCTGCTGGATGAAGTGACCGCCCTGGTCGAATGGCCAGTGGTATATGAATGCAATTTCGAGCAAGAGTTTTTGGCCGTGCCGCAAGAGTGTCTGATCCTGACCATGCAGACCAATCAGAAATATTTTGCCCTGACGGATGCATCTGGCAAATTGCGTTCACGCTTTTTGATCGTCTCCAACCTCGAAACCAGCGACCCGCAATACATCATCCAGGGTAATGAGCGCGTCGTGCGCCCGCGTTTGTCGGATGCCAAATTCTTCTTTGAACAAGACAAGAAAAAGACCCTGGAATCACGCCTGCCCTTGCTGGCAAATGTGGTCTACCACAATAAATTGGGCAGTCAGGCAGAACGTACACAACGCGTTAAAAGCCTGGCAGGCCAGATCGCTGCCAGCCTGAACGGTGATGTCGCCCTGACTGAACGCGCTGCCCTGCTGGCCAAGACTGACCTGCTGACCGACATGGTGGGTGAATTCCCAGAGCTGCAAGGCATCATGGGTACTTATTATGCCCAGCATGATGGTGAGCACGCTGATGTGGCCGCTGCCGCGTCTGAACATTACCAGCCCCGTTTCGCTGGCGATGCATTGCCAGCGACACTGACAGGCACTGCCGTAGCACTGGCCGACAAACTGGAAACCCTGGTCGGTATCTGGGGGATAGGCTTGCAACCTACCGGTGACCGTGACCCGTTTGCCTTGCGCCGCCACGCCCTGGGTATCTTGCGCATGCTGGTTGAAAAACGCTTGCCGCTGTCGCTCAATACTTTGTTGAAGCAAGCGGTTGCACTTTTTGCTGGCAATGCCAATTTCACTGACCCGACCGCCGATGTGCTGAACTTCTTGTTCGACCGTCTGCGCGGCCAGTTGCGCGACAAGGGCTTTTCTCAAAATGAAGTCGAAGCTGTGGTTGCCCAGCAACCAGACACGCTCGATAACATCGTTGAACGCCTGCAGGCTGTACAAGCCTTTGCCGCCCTGCCAGAATCAGAAGCACTGGCTGCTGCCAACAAGCGTATTACCAATATCCTCAAAAAAGCCGAGGGTACGCCAGGTGAAGTCCAGCCAGCACTATTGCAGGAAGCTGCCGAGCAGGCATTAGCCAAGGCCATGGCTGACGTCAAACCGGAAGTGGATGCCGCATTTGCCAAAGGTGACTTCGCCAGCGCATTGAAAACCCTGGCAGCCCTGCGTGCAGCGGTCGACAGCTTCTTCAAGGACGTCATGGTAAATGCAGAAGACCTAGCCTTGCGGAATAACCGCCTGGCCTTGCTGGCCAGCCTGCATGGCATGATGAACCAGGTTGCCGACATTTCCAAGCTGGCAGCTTGAGGCAAGTTAAACAAGAGTGCACCACTAACCAGGATTGCAGATGAAACTCATCATCCTTGACCGCGATGGCGTTATCAACCAGGATTCGGACGACTTTATCAAGTCGCCCGAAGAATGGAAGCCGATACCGGGTTCACTGCAAGCCATCGCCCGCCTTAACCAGGCGGGCTATACGGTGGTGGTCGCAACCAACCAGTCTGGCATAGGCCGCAAACTGTTTGATATGGCCACGCTGAATGCTATTCATCAAAAAATGCATACCAGTGCCCAGCAAGTCGGTGCCACGATAGATGCGATTTTCTTTTGCCCGCACATGGCAGATGACAATTGCGATTGCCGCAAACCCAAGCCAGGCATGCTGCAAGAGATTGCCCGTCGCTATGACACCAATCTCAAGGGTGTGCATTGCGTGGGTGATTCCCTGCGCGACTTGCAGGCTGGCTTTGTTCTCGGTTGCAAGCCGCATCTGGTACTGACGGGCAAAGGCAGCAAGACCCAGGAAAAAGGTGGTTTGCCCCCCGGCACACAAGTTTTTGCTGACCTGGCCGCCATGGTCGACAAACTGGTGGAAAACTCGCCATCTGAATTTAATATCGCGATCTGAGTAAGTTAGCAAACTCAAACAGCATCGCTACAATGGAGACTACATGCTTAGCTTTACCCGTTTTATTCGTTCACTGATTTTCATAGTGGTGATGGCGATAGTCACTATTGTATGGGCGCCCATCAGCATGCTGTTCGCCTTCTTGCCGTACAACCAGCGCTATTACATTACCGCCCGCTGGAATGTCACCATCATCTGGGCAGCAAAAGTAATCTGCGGCATACGTTACCAGACCAAGGGATTTGAAAATTTTCCGGATGGCCCGGCCATCCTGTTGTCCAAACACCAGTCTGCCTGGGAAACCATTTTCCTGTTGATGGCGACACCACGCCCCCTGGTTTTTGTGTTCAAAAAAGAAATTACCTATATCCCCTTCTTTGGCTGGGCAATATCCATGCTGCGCATGATCCCTATCGACCGCAGCAAGGGCAAGGATGCTTTTGCTCACGTCGTCACGCAAGGCCGCAAGCGTCTGGCTGATGGACAATGGATCATCATGTTCCCTGAAGGTACGCGTATCGCTGTTGGCAAAAAAGGCCAGTACAAAGGCGGCGGCGCCCGCCTGGCAGTAGAAACCAATACACCCGTCGTGCCTATCGCGCTGAACTCTGGTGAATGCTGGCCAAAAAATTCCTTTACCAAACTGCCGGGTACCATTACCGTCTCTGTTGGAAAACCTATCCCACCGAACGGCATGAATGCGGTTGAACTGATGCAGGAAGTCGAGAAATGGATAGAAGCAGAAATGCGCGTGATTTCTCCGCAGGTTTATCAGTCTGAATCCAAGTAATCTCAGTCAAGGCAGCGGGCGATTTTCCAATATTTGTTCGCACTTGTCGGGATGTTTGAGGTAGTCATTAAGCCAGTCGAAAACCCGACTGGCTTGGTTTTTAATATCGTCCCCAAAACCGTAAGTGCCAAGTAAACGTATGCCATTCGGGTCAGCCAGGACACCCTCTTTCAATTGCAATTTGGATAGTTCACCCTGCTCTGCTGTCACACATAATGGCGTCAGATAAGCTGTCAATATAGGTGCGAGCACCAGATTGTGTGATGAAACGATCACCATGTTTGTACTGGCCAGGCTTTGCAATACTGCGGCAGCAGCCGAGATGGATTCCTGATGATTGGTGCCACGGAAGATTTCATCAATGATGAACACTGCTTGCGTATCGCTTTCTGCGATATCCAATAATTCTTTGGCACGCCTGAGTTCTGCCTGATACAGACTTTCATTTGCGATCAGAGAATCTTCACTCTGCAGGCTGGAAAACACCGCTGCCACCGGGACGCTGGCAGCGGCCGCATAACAAAAACCAAAGGCGCGGGCGACTATCAGATTCAAACCCAGGGTGCGCAACAAAGTACTCTTGCCTGTACCATTTTGTCCTGAAATAAACGCCCCCTTGCCTTCAAGTCTTATGTCCAGGGCTGTAGCCTGTGTTAACAAGGGATGCACAACTTGCTGCATGTGTAGTTGCTTCTTGCCTGCCACAGAGGGCCAGCAATATAGCGTCAGCGATTGCAAGTGCATGGCCAGTGCCAGATCAGCTTCCAGATTTGCCACATGCGTGTATGCCTTGCGCAGGAAACCTTGATTGTTACGGACAACAATACAGGTCTTGAAAAAATGCCTGACATTATCCAGCAAGAACCAATCCGTGTATTCGCGCATGCCTGGCAGAGCCACCAATCTATGCCTGCGCAATTCGGAATTGATTTTAGTCGCCGTTTGGCGAACTGCAGCAGAGGTTTGAGCATCCGGTGAATAATGCTCAGCCAGCAAATCAAAGCTCGTCAGCAAAGCTTGTAGCGCTTGTACTTTCTTTGCCCATCGTGTCACTGCATCATGGTAACGTGTCTGCACGGCCAGCAAGACCATCCATACAAGCAAGACGGCTATCCAGGCATAAGCCAGCGACGTCAGAGCAAGAACAATCAACATGCTAATGCTGACCGGTAACAGCCACATGAATTTATACCACGCCGCAGGAACCGGAATTGCGTCCGTGAAAATTTGTTCACTGACTTCCGCTTCCACGCCGCGCAAGGGCAGGCAGTGTAGCTGCAAGGTATCCAGCAATGCCGGGTCAGCCATCAAGCTCTGCAAGCGCTGCTTGTCTTGTTCGCCCCCGGCACCTTCACGCAACCGTTTATGCACGATCTGCTGAGCGAAGATACTGCTCCCTGCGGTCAGTTTGTCGGCATAGGTATCAAGAAGCATATCGCGGGCTGTATGTTCGTCAATGTGCTTAACAGCGTCCCCCTTTGCAATGCGATACAACATGGCGACGTCACTGCGAACGAAAGGAAAATCGACCGGCAAGTCGTACTCAGGACCGGGAATTTTGAAGAACGAGCCTATCTTTTTAGTCGTCCTGTTCCAGTGATTATGCAGCGATGTCAGCTTGTTCATCAGAGCCTGTTGAGTAGGTGGCGATTACGATATCCGTATAGACTATCTCTTGCTCAGCCAAGTTGAGCTAGTTGCAGAAAATTCAAGTGAGTTATTGAGAAGTTATAGAGAAATAAAGAAATGGCGATATTGAAAAAACCAGTTTCTGGAGGTAAAAACACGAACTGCAAAAAATAGGTCAAACTAGCGCAATTGCAGCCTGCAAAACCAGACTTCCTTACCTGGAATGTGTTGTACAAGCAGAGTACAAATCCCACTTGCTATTGAATCAGGATTCCCCAAGCATAAATGAAGCCCCGTATTCCCTCGATAGGCAAGGCCATACAAATGGCTTTGCAACTGGATTTATTCAGTGACTTTCTGGTGCCGGACAAACTGCGTCCTGTGCCTGCCAAGACGCCGGTGCCAGCAACAAGCCCGCTCAAAGATATCGTTCTGCGTGATGAACAGCGGCCCGCCGCACCACCCGCTCCCATACCACCATCGTCTGCACCACCACCATCTACCTTCGTCAATACCAGCAACAAGCGTCGTATCCTGATACAGGATTATTTGCTGGAATATGATTTGCAGCGCTCAAAGCGCCGCAGCATAGGTTTTTTGATCAATGAAGATGGCTTGCGTATCACGGCACCGCGCTGGGTAACGATTGCAGATATAGAAACAGCGATACAGGAAAAACAAGCCTGGATCTTGCGCAAACTGACTGAGCGGCGTGAGCGCACGCAGCGCCAGCTGGAACCCACCATGCATTGGCAGGATGGGGCGAAGCTACCTTATCTGGGCGGTGAGATTACCTTGCGGATTGCCCCAGCCTCGATCAGCGGCACGCATTTCCAGAGCGAGCAGGCTGAGTTGATTATCAACCTGCCAGCGGACGCTGGTGAGCAACAATTAAAAGACCGTGTACAAGCCTGGCTACAGCAAGAAGCCAAGCGGGTTTTCAATGAGCGACTGCCGGTATTTGCTGAAAAGCTCAATGTACGTTATCAAAGCATGGCCTTGTCGGCAGCAGCAACGCGCTGGGGCTCTTGCACGTCACAAGGCAAGATACGCCTGAACTGGCGCTTGATCCATTTCTCACCAATGATTATTGATTATGTGATCGCGCACGAGCTTGCGCATTTGCGTGAGATGAACCATAGCCCGCGTTTCTGGGCAACTGTGCAGTCGGTATTTCCTGACTTTGAAGTCGCACGTAATAACTTGCGTCAGCATGCCAGTGCTGATTTGCCGGTTTTCTAGAACTCATTTCATAAATAGGGATGAGTGCGAACAAGACGATTTGGGATGCAGTGCAAGGCGTGGCTTGCAGCTAAGGCTCATGCCTTAGCAAAGGACGCAACGCAGCAATGGCGCCCAAATCGTCAGTTCCCGAAGGGTTTGCCGCATAACACATATCAGATAGCATTGGATTTATTGAACATAGTGCCACTATTGACAACCGCATACGTAGTACTGATCCGTGTTATGAGGCAAACGCACCTCATTCATATTTATGAAATGAGTTCTACATTCAGTGGCAGAGCTTAAATGCAAAACAGGATTTGCCGCCAAGCCAAATCCTGTCTTTACCTCATTACTTCATTACCTTACTTCACAAATCAAACTACCTGACTTGCTCTCATTATTGGCATTATCCTGATTCAGGCTCACAGGGAAATTACCAGGTAGTGAAAACTGCATGCCGGGGTTGTTAGGCAAAAGAATTGGCGGTCTGGTGAAGCTGATCGCAAAACCAAATTGACCCGCGGTGACATCGAGGTTGCCCGCATCGTTTTTCAGGAAGACTGTGCCATCCAGGACTTGCACATACAAACCAGGCGCACGTGGCCCATTCCCTTGGGCGTCTGCAGCACCTGAGCCAGACTGGTTCGCGTCCTGAGGCACGAACTCTGCGATGAAGATAGTGCCGCGTATGCCTATCGATGCCGTTGGCGTATTCAGGCCAAATCTTTCTTTATTGCGCTTGCCGAGTAAACCGGTAACAGCGCGCAAGCCGCCCTTGATCAGGGTCATGGTAAAGCCATCATTATTGGGCTTGTCTTCTTCAAAAGAAAACTGGTCTATCTTGATCTGGGTACTTGGGCGCAAGACGATTTCACTATTATCAGCAAACTTGATGCGGGCATAAGTATCTTTCTCAGCAATCAGGGTGTCGCCCTGCTCTATGCCAGACTGCAGAGACAATACCTTGACCGTGCCATCTGCCTTCTTGGCGATCAATGGCCCGCTGAGATGGGTCACCGTGCCCGCGATTTGCGCAGCAAAACTCAGCGCGCAGCTCAGGCACAGTGCTGCAATAAAGAAAAACTTAATTGCAGTAGAGTTTTTTATCTGTAGCATTTTTTAATACTCCGTTATCCCTGATACCGCTAAAACTGCTTCTTTGCTCAAACCTGGTCTCTCTGCCGGAATCACTGCCACTATCGAAGAAACTGCCGGGATTGCTGATAGCGTTAGTGATGAACAAGGTAGAACTGACAAAGTTATTGAGCGCAAAATTAATCGTGTTGTTCAGGATATTGCCAGTCCTGAGATCACCGATGGGCAAGACCAGTGAACAACCCAGCAAGACTGGATTGATGGCGCACTGTGCCTGGGTTGGCAACACGGCAGCGCAACCTGGCAAACCCGGATTGGCGGCGCAACTGGCCATCGAAGGTAAAACGGCAGAGCAACCGGGCGTCGCTGGATTAGCAGTACATGCAGCGAGGCTAGGTAAGACCGCGCTGCAACCTGGCGTCGATGGTGAGCCTACGCAAATGGCAAGACCAGGCAACACCGCACTACAACCGGGCAGACCAGGATTGGTGGTACAGGCTGCCAGGCCAGGCAAGACGGCAGAACAACCCGCAGTGGATGGATTGGCGGTACATATTGCCAGCGTCGGCAATACCGCGCTGCAACCTGCCTGCGCTGGATTGGCAGTGCAACTTGCGAAGCTGGGCAAGACCGCTGAACAACCTGGCGCAGCCGGATTGGTAGTACATGCACTCAGGCTGGGCAAGACCACGCTACATCCTGGCAGCGTAGGTGTTGCTGTACAGGATGCCAGTGTAGGCAAGACATTGCTGCAACCAGCCAGCGCAGGTGTGGCAATGCAGGCGCTCAGGCTAGGCAAGACTACACTGCAGCCAGGCAGACTTGGAGTAGCCGCACATGCCGCAACCGATGGCAGCACAGATGAACAGCCTGCCAAACCAGGGTTGGCGATACAAGCTGTCAAGCTAGGCAGGATAGACGAGCAACCAGCCAGAGCCGGGTTGGCTGTACATGCTGCCAGCGTAGGCAAGACTACACTGCAACCCGACAGCGATGGGTTGGCAAGGCATGCTGTCAGCGTCGGCAACACATTGCTGCAACCTGCCAGCGTTGGTGTGGCAATACAGGCACTGAGGCTGGGCAAGACAGCGCTGCAACCTGGCAAGCTGGGGCTGGCGGTACATGCTGCCAGCGTCGGCAATACAGCAGCGCAACCAGCCAGGGACGGGTTGGCCACGCATGCTGTCAACGTCGGCAAGACACTGCTGCAACCTGCCAGCGTCGGTGTGGCGATACAGGATGCCAGCGTCGGCAATACAGCACTGCAACCAGCCTGGCTGCTGTTGGCAATACAGGCAGACAGACTGGGCAGGACCGCAGAACAGCCAGGCAAAGTCGGGCTGGCAGTACATGCCGCGACCGATGGCAAGACAGCCGAGCAGCCAGCGATGTTAGGCGAGACCAGGCAAGCTGCCAGTGCAGGCAAGACCACGCTGCAACCCTGGATACTGGGGTTGGCAGTACATTGTGTAAGGCTGGGCAACACTGCACTGCAACCCGGCTGGCTGGAATTGCTGATGCATGAACTCAGACTAGGCAAAATAGAGCTACAGCCAGGGATGGATGGGTTTGCCAGACATGAAGATAAGCTGGGCAATACAGCACTACAGCCAGCGATATTCGGGTTGGCCAGGCAGCTACTGAGGCTGGGCAGTACATTCGAGCAACCAAACAGAGAAGGATTGGCAATGCAGGAACTCAGGCTGGGCAAGACTACACTGCAACCTGCCAGCGTAGGGTTGGCCTGACAAGCTGCGACACTAGGCAAGACCACGCTGCAACCCGGCAAAGATGGATTGCTGACACAGGCAGCCAAGCTAGGCAGCACAGAGCTGCACCCTGGCGTAGAAGGGTTGGTAATACACTGGGGCAATGTAGGCAGCGAGCCCCCGTTCAGGAAAGCTTGCTGCGTCACGCTACCACCACTGACATTGCCTGAAATCAGGATCGCGTCGCCTGCCTTGAGCAAAATACTACCGCTGGTTGTAACTGAACCAGTGCTGCCTACCGTGAGTTTATCGGTAGTGCTGCCGCTGGCACCCGCTTCAAGGGTAATGTTACCGCCATTTGAACTGGCAACAGTGCCATTGACTGTTAATGGGCTATGTGCCACCAGGCTGATATTGCCCGCCTTGCTGCGAACCGCATCCGTGCTGTCCAGCGTGATCGCCCCAATATTGTCGATGAGGATATTGCCAGTACTGCCAGTGCCACTTTGCTGCACATTGCGGAGATTCAGGGCGCCGGTATTTTTGATGTTGATATCAGTGTTGGCACCCGTATTATTCGCCAGCAGAACAGGCACAGTGGTTTTCAAGCCGGTGCCATTTCCTATACCCCCATTGGCAGTCGCATCAAGGGCTCCACCAATGATGGTATTGCCAGCCACCTGAGTAATTGCCCCTGTAGGAGCGGCCAGAGTGACAGTGCCGCTACCACTGTTCACGTTGGCACCGAGCGCGATGTTGCCGGCATTGGCAGTCAAATACAAGTTACCGGTTGTAGCGATACCATCCAGACTATATGAGCCTGAGCCATTGGCGCCGCTTAATGTGCTGACATTAATGCCCTGGGTATTCACAAAGCTCATGCTGGTATTGCTCTTGGCCGCCAGATTGCTAATGACATTCGGGACGTTCAGGGTGATGCTGTTACCAGCGACCAGGCCAAGGTCTTGTACCGTAATCGAATTAGACTGTGTAATATCGCCACCTGTCAGCAAACCTATGCGCGTTGTTGTCAGATGCTTGATATCGGTAGCAGCACTGGTGTTGGTATCTGTGATGCTAACAACAGCAATAGAACCTGATGCATTGCCAGCATCAGCACTGCCAATCGAAATAGTGGGGGCAGTGACTTTATACAAATTGGTCACGCTCAGGCAAGGAGCCACGGCACATGTACCAGAGCCAATGGTAATGGCACGCCCGGTAGTAAATGGACGTACACCAAAATCACCGGCAGTGACGCCGCCAGGGCCGGAGAGGGAAAGTTGATCGGCGATGAAACCGACTTTGCCGGTACCTGCACTGACATTATTCGACAGCGACAATAAACCTGCACCAGTATTCAAGGTGACCGCCTGGTTATTGGTCGTAATACCGACGGTGGAAGAAACCGTGCTCACGGTCAAATTACCGGAAGTAACAGCTGTTAAACTACCGCTACCGAGGCCGCTCTGATTGAGGTCAGCTGCAATCGAGCTGAAGCTGTTACTTGTATTACTCAGATTAACCGAGCCTTTAGCTTGTACCGCCAGACCAGAAGTTGTGATCGCGCTGCCTGCTGCCTGTGTGATACCAGCATCAGAAGTCAGAACAACACTGGATGGCGCATTGATACCATTATAGGTATCTACCGTAGTCACATTGATGGGATTGACCGAGCGATACAAGAAACTGCCGGTACTGGAAGAACCTGAAATAACACCTATCGTATTGGCCTCGGTCAGGCTGACGCTATAACCACGCGCCTGGACCGAACTGGCACCATTGATAGTAGCGCCAGGTTGCTGGGAAATGGTATTGCCAGAATTTAAAGTCAGCGAGGTGCTGACGTTCTGCAAAGCACCACCAGCACCTGAGCCCATGGCACCTTTGATATCGATACTGGCACCAGACATGTTGCCGACTTTAAGGCGAGCCGCGGTAATATTATTCAACTCAGCAGCGGATAGTTCCAGCGTACCCGAATTCAGATTGGTAGCAACAGTTGCAAGATGAATAGTGCCGCCACCATTCATATCCAACGCCACACTACCGCTACCAGCGTTGACCGTGCCCAGCAAATCCATCTTGTCTGATTTGATAGAGACAGCAGCACCAGAGCTATTGATCTGTGTGCCCGATGCAGTACTGGTCATGGCATCAGCGTCAGTTGCCTGCAAAGTGATGGCGCCGCCACCGCTATTAATAGTGCCGCCAGCATTCAGATTGATACCACCCTGACCGCTCACATTAAGCAAGCCATTATTGGTCAGTAGAGGTGCGTTGATTTGCGTAGTAAAGCCGGTAGGAGAACTCAGGTAAATTGCGCCACCTGAAGTTTGCTGTTTAACGCCATAACCGGTTCCGCCAACATCATTGATGACCAGGTTGGCGCCATTGCTGGCGATGCGGATGTCACCACTGCCAGTATTAAGCGCATTCAGTTTGGCAGCCTGCACGCCCATGTTGTCAGTCGAGGTATTACCGTGCAAGCCAGTCACCGCGCTCAGCTTCAAATCTTTGGCATAGATGATGCTGCTGTTTTGCTGCGTGATATCGGCACCGGTAGTCACCGTGACATTGCCATTGGTTGAAGAATTGCCGCGGGCATCAATGCCGCCTGAACCAACATTCACATAGCCCGTACTGTTGATCAGGATATCGCCACCAACGCCAACTGTACCCGGTGTTGTTCGCATTGTTTTGAATATGGTGTTACCACTGGCACTGGTACTGATCTGGCTGCTGTTGCTGGTCAGCCTGGCGACCACGATATCGGCAGTTTGCGGTGAAGCGCCAGTACCTGTTTGCAAGGTAATGGTGCCTGTACCATTGGTCTTGATTTCCAGATTGGGGTCTGCACCCGTCAGGTTAATGCCGCGGGTAGCGCTGACATCGGTAGATGCATTGCGGGTTCTGAGCGTAATGTTGGAATTGGTGGGCAAGGATATCAAACCACCGAAAAAAGTACCACTGGTATTAATATAATTTGTCGCCTCAAGCACGATATTGGTGCCTGGTGTCAAGCCCTGCAATTCTGATTGATAGACAGTAGTCGGGCTACCATCTGCAAAATTGATTGTGCCTATCGCCGAGCCCTGGAAAGTGCTGCTACCGTCAGCTGCACCGTCGCCAGTGCCACCGGCTATCGTAATCGAAGACGGGTCCAGCAACAGGGTACCCGCCTTGCCGCGCGCCGCACCTACATTGACCTTGGCATGAAAGTCCAGGTTTTGCTTGCCCGAGGTTTCTACAAAACCGCCATTCCCACCCAAAGCCCCGCCCTGGGCAGAGATACTGCCATTGACCCTGGTGACTTCATCTGACCAGACAATGACTTTACCACCGTCACCATTCTTGACCGCATCTGCACTGATTTTGGCATCGCTGGAGACAAAGGCACGTTTGGCATTCGTGACAGAGGGATTATCGCCATGGTAATCACCGCCAACCAAAACCTGGCCACCACCTGTGTCGCCGCTGGCATCAACCTGGGCATTGCCGGCCAGCGCCACGCGTTGGCCGAGCACATGTATATCGCCGCCCTTGCCTTTGCCGGTTGACGTGGTTGTGCTGCCAGCATCGAGTATGGTATCTCCACTGGCCTTGAAATAAATCCTGCCGTTTTCACCTACAACGGCACTGTTGGCACTGACCAGGCCACGCTGGCTGATCAGGCCGCCATAAATCCCGACCTTGCCACCCTGGGCAATGACTTGCCCCAGGTTGACTGCCTGATCAGCATTGGCGCTGACTACCACGTGTACGTCCGGGTTGGCTGAATCGACCAGTTTCACCGAACGCCCTGCTGCCAGCAAGACCTCACCCTTGGGTGAGGTGATGATGCCGCTGTTTTCTACATCCGGTGCGATCAGGTAAACCTGACCACCAGACGGTGTTGTGATCGCGCCCTGGTTGCTGACCTTGCCTGCTACGGTACCGGCGTTGAAATTCAGTTTGCCAGCCTTGAAATCGGCATCACTCATGCCCAGGCTGGAAACTGTCAGGCCATTGACATCAACCTGCGCCCCCTTACCAAACAGGATGCCATTCGGGTTAATCAAAAACACCCGCCCATTTGACTGCAAAGTACCCAGGATTTGGGTGGGATTCTGGCCTATGATGCGGTTCAAGACCGTACTGTTGGCACTCTCTTGTATGAAGCGGGTAGTCTCACCGGCATTGATGAAAAAATCCTGCCAGTTGATGATTGCACCTGGTGTATTGGTGATGGTATAGACCTTGCCATCCTGATTGAAGATGACCTTGCCGTTGATGATCTGCGGCCCTACGGGATTTGCATGAGCCAGGCTGGTAATGAAACCCGTACCAAAACATGCTGCCAGCAAAACCGGCATAAGCCGGGGGAGCAGTCTCGGTAACGAGACCTGCTTCAAGTCCGATCGCAATACTGATACAGATTGAGCGAACATATCAATTTCTTTTCTCATGCTCTTCCTCATCCATCATTAATAGTTGATGCCCAGCCTGACATGCAAACGCCTGTCATCTTTGCTCAATTCATCCGGCGCATGCAGCGACTTGCCATAGTCCATCTGCAGCGACATCATGCGCGACATGGCCAGCCTGACACCTATGCCTACACTGGAAAGGGAAGCCGAACTCTGCTCGCCAGGCAGCGCCTTGTTACGCGACAGATGGGCAGCGTCATAAAAGCCAAGTAACTGGCACTGGGTAAAACTGGCACTGAAACCGGCACACAGATTAGGTGTATAAATTTCTGCGCTGATCAGAGTGCCATAGTCATTGGCCAGAGCCCGTTCAGTAAAGCCCCGCACACTGCTGGCACCACCGGCACCGAACTGCTCACCTGGAACCAGGCTGTCCCTCGTATATTGACCACTGAGCATGAGCTTCAATTGCCAGGCCGCTGGCAAGACTTTGCTATAACCAAAGCCATAGCGCAGGATGCTGTAGCCAGCAGTCGCGCCACTGCGCACTCGCTGAAAATCTTCGGTCTTGCCCTTTTCACCGCCGGGCAGGTTGTGCACTGCTGTCACATAGGCATTTGTCTCACCTGCCGTGGAATTCAGGCTGGCGACATAGCTGATACTGATGGGATGGACAGTGACATCATTACCCAGTTGTATGCCTTGCAGGGCCACATTGTTCTTGAATGCCTTGTAGTCCCAGCCCAGGCTCAGCCGAGAATCAAAATC
The DNA here is from genome assembly GCF_049339865.1 of Undibacterium sp. TC9W. Lineage (NCBI taxonomy): Bacteria > Pseudomonadati > Pseudomonadota > Betaproteobacteria > Burkholderiales > Oxalobacteraceae > Undibacterium > Undibacterium sp. TC9W. Next base: position 137,831 of record NZ_JBMPPJ010000010.1, read on the forward strand.
TTCACTACGGCCCAGGTTGAAGTTATAACGCCCGCCTACGACAGAACCACGGCCACTGACATTGAGGTCAAAGATACCAGCCGAGACCGAGCCTGAATCGACATTCGAATAACTCGCATAGACATCCACACTGTCACCACGCTCATAAAGGGGTAAATGGTAACCAACACCAAACACCGCATACTTACTCGGTTTTTGCAGGGTGGTCGTATATTGCAGGCTCAGTACATCATCATGCCCGCTGACATTGGCATGCTGGAACAACAAGCCCAGATGTGACTTGCCGGTATTACTGTCACCGGCATTATCCACAGTTGCCCCAACTGTCCAGGGCTTGCTGTCGGTGACATTCAGGACTGCATTGACTTCGCCTTCCTGATTCGATGTTTCGAATTGCAAACTGGTTTTTTTGGCGGGATTTTCATTTGCTGTCTTCAGGCTCTCAGACAGTTTTTTAATATTGGGCGTATCAGCTGTGCGCAACTGGGGCAGGCTGCGTTTGATATTGTCACTGTCGAAATGACGGTTGCCCTTGACACTGACATTGGCAATGCGTGCCTGCACGACGATGAATTTAACAACGCCCTGGTTCAATTCCTGCTCAGGCAAGACCACCTGCACCAGACTATAACCTTTCTGGCGATAGGCTTTTTCCAGTGCTTCGAGCGCCCTTTGCACATCGGCAAAACTGCGGCCTTTGCCGGTATACGGTGCCAACAGGCTATCGAGTGCAGCAGCACTCAGCAAATTATTGCCTTTGACATCGTAACGGCTGATATCAAAACGCCCTATGACGCTATCGGTGTCCTGCGCTGCCAGTGGCTGGCTAAGCCCCAATGCCATGGCGAATAGCAGGCTGAGGCTAAAACGGGATTTGACGTGCTTGTTCTTCAACGGTCTCATACTAAGATTTCCCAGTTACTGAGTCGTGCTATACCAAATTTTTTGTGTGCGGAGCCTTGCCAGCCTCCGCGATGTACTGATTTATGCTAATTGTGCTGATATTGCTTGTCGACTTCTATTCTTATATCGAATTCTGTGCTGAAGATGCGCGCTAAAAACTGCGGCTGAAATGTCTGGTTACAAGTATCCTGCAATCCAATACGCACTACAAGCACTATGTTGTTAATTCAAACATGCTGTCTTATTTTGCATTCGGGAAATTTAAAACTGATGAGTTTAAGGCTTGTTTACAACGCAGAAATTTGAATGTGAGAGGTTTGAACCTCAGAAACTGGAAAGTGTGAAATTTGAACTTCGTGAAGTTAAACATCAAATTTATGGACGAGTAACACGGCGTGTCACTTTTGCGTCTTTGCTTTCTAGAATGTGATCAAATTCATCGACACTGAAACTGCGGGTGATCGTTAGAGACGGGCAACACATGGCATCACCTGAAGTCATTTCCTTGCCCTTCAGGATGACAGCGCCCTGCTTGATACTCAGGCTGTTAAAATCAAAAGAACGCCAGCCACGCTCACCCAACTTGGTAACTGCGACCAGCAGATAGGGCCGTGTATGTTTGCCAGCCACGTCGAATTGTTCCTGTTCGGTAAAAAACGCGATGAATTCTGCATGATGATTGCCGCCACCATATCCTTCGAGATTGAACAGGACAACGGCGTCATGTTGATGGTCGCCAAACAAATTTCCATAGGCGATACGGGCAGGATTTTCGCTGTAAGTTTCTGCAATGCCATCGCTAAACTGTGCGATCAGCCTGTCGAGCTCAAGCTGCATTGCTGCCTGTTGCGCTGATGACGCCACCACCGCCGCACGAACTGGCGTTGAGGCAGCCTGAACAGCTGTGCAGACAAGCAGCGTGAAGCTGTATAGCAAAGTGGAAAGAAAATACTTCATGCCATCATCAATCATCAATCATCAATCATCAAGCAACGCTGTCAGGCTTGAACTCTTGCCAGGATGGCAGCCCATGCTTGCGTTTGCCATGTGCATAATAGCTGGCCAGGGCCAGGCCAAACAGAACGCCGTCAATCACAGCCGAAGTCAGCATGTTTGTAACAGGAACAGGCGTTTTGGACCAGACAAAAAAGTACATCAATGCGCCCCATCCTGTGGCAAAAAAACAGCCAGAAAACAAGGCGTTTTGCCAGAACTGGGCAAAGTGTGGCGGTGGAACATCAAACCCCATGCGCCACAACAGCCGAAAGTAAGGCGGAGCATAATTGCTGCGCATGATGCCGGTCTTTTCCAGCAACTTTAAGGCTGCCTGGCGTTTGAGCTCTCTACTGTTTCCACGAATGTCTGATTCGGTGGTATTCATCTGTGTGCTTATCAAGAAAAACGATACAAGTGCGTAACTGACTTGTTTGACTCATAAAAACGCATACAATAAAACTGCACTTTAATGTTGGATTATATGCAACTTCAAGCTTGTCTGGAGCTTTTCCGGTATAGATAAACGACAAAAGAACAAATAGTTTTTTGCCTTGCTACCAGGCAGGCTGTTGAAAATATTGATTTACAGAAAGAAAACCAAAACCGGTAAAGGCAACGAATAACCCAGGCTTATATCTGATGAATAAAAAGTCAATCGCAGTTAACTGGTATTAGTGTCTATGATGTATGTAATCCTTCTTTCCTCGTTGGATTAACTCTCATGACTCCCCCAAGACGAACGAGATTTTCAAGGGCGCGCAAGCGCCCTTTTTTTCAGCTGGTGTTACCGATTGCGATGAATAGACCAAGACTACTGTCACTTGATGCATTTCGCGGCTTCACCATTGCCAGCATGTTCCTGGTGAATAATCCGGGTGACTGGGGACACTTGTACCCACCGCTTGAACATGCAGCCTGGTCAGGCTGGACTTTTACTGACTGTATTTTCCCTTATTTCCTGTTCATCGTTGGTGTATCGCTACACATATCCCTGCATCAAAAACTCATGGCTGGCTATGCCCAGTTGCAGTTACTCAGGCAAACCGCCAAACGGGCCTTATGGATATTCCTGATAGGCCTCACACTTAACCTCGTCCCCAGCTTTGATTTCCAGTCAGTTCGCATCCCTGGCGTCTTACAACGTATCGCCCTGTGTACTCTGCTGGCAGCGCCAATACTGATTTATTGTGACTGGAAATGGCAGGCAATCTGGGCTGGCATACTCTTCACTGTGTATTCCATACTCATGTTAGCCGTATCTGTACCGGATGTTGACGGTATCTGGGCACGAGCCGCACTGGAACCGGGGCGCGATGCCGGAGCGTGGCTGGACAGGCTCTTGCTCGACGGGCACTTATGGAAACGCGCAAAAACCTGGGACCCAGAGGGCGTGCTGAGTAGCCTGCCTGCCGTCTGCAGTGTAATCTTTGGTGCATGGGCCGGACGCTGGCTCAGCAGCAGGCAGGATGCGGCTACCAAAACTGCCTGGTTCTTTGTCGAAGGCATGGCTTGCCTGGCAATTGGTGTGGTACTGGATAGCTTGTTCATGCCCATCAATAAAAGCTTGTGGACACCGTCGTACAGCATCTTCATGACAGGCTGGGCACTGATCAGCTTTGCCTGTTTTTACTGGCTGCTGGATGGCAATCCCTCCGCCCTGCTAAAAAAATCCATGGCAAAGCTCTGCCATCCCTTTGTCATGTATGGCATGAATGCCCTGTTCCTGTTCACCCTGTCTGGCCTGATTGCCAAAATGCTGGGATTTATCCATGTAGATCAGGCTGATGGCACTAAGCCCAGTCTGCAGGCACTTATCTATGCGCCGATCAAGGCCCTGCCCATGAATGCAGTCAATGCCTCCCTGCTGTACGCAATACTGTTTAATCTGCTGATGTTGCTGATCGCCTGGGCAATGTGGAAGAAACGCTGGTTTGTCAAAGTGTAATGCAGTAGCATCTCAGGTCTTTCGCTCTTTATTGCATTATTAGTCCGGCTTATCCATGTTTTCGTTACCACCCTCGTCAAGACCTGCTTTTACTTTGTCTAATTTGAAAATTGCTCTTCAAGGTTTCAAGCTGCCTGCACTGGTCACATCTGCGTGTGCACTGATGCTTGCCTGCTCCACCGCAACGCCGCCAGTAAAGCCCCAGCCTAAACCTGTCGCAGTCGATCTGACCATCATCCCGCAAAATGCCTTGGTTAATTACCCTGTGCAAGTCAAAGATGCGCCGCCCTTGCCGCGTGAATTCCGCGCTGCCTGGGTATCAACAGTAGCGAATATAGACTGGCCCTCGCGCCGTGATCTCAGTACAGAAAAACAAAAGAACGAAGTCCTCACGATACTCGACAATGCGGTGCAGTTGAAACTGAATGCCATCGTCTTGCAGGTACGGCCAGCGGCGGATGCAATCTATCCGTCCATGTTAGAACCATGGTCAGAGTTTTTGACTGGTGAGCAAGGACGGCCACCGTCACCTTATTACGACCCTCTGCAATTCTGGGTGGAGCAAGCTCACGCACGCGGACTGGAATTACACGCGTGGTTCAACCCCTACCGTTCCCGCACCGCGCAATCCAAAATGGCGCTGGCGACCAACCACATCAGCAAGCTGGCACCGCAAGTTGTGAAGAATTATGGCGACCTGCAATGGATGGACCCGGGTGAACCGCTGGCAATGCAGCAAACCCTGAATGTCATCAGCGATGTTGTGCGCCGTTATGATGTCGATGGCATCCATATTGATGACTATTTCTACCCTTACCCAGTCAAGGGCAGCAATGGTGCAGAGCAGGATTTCCCCGATGACCCATCCTGGGTAGCTTACCTCCAGTCTGGCGGTAAACTGGCGCGTGCCGACTGGCGCCGTGACAATGTCAACCGTCTGGTAGAAGCAGTTAATCAGCGCGTGCACCTGGAAAAACCCTGGGTGAAATTTGGTATCAGCCCGTTTGGCATAGGCAGACCAGACCGCTTGCCGCCCGGCATTGCCGGTTTCAGCCAATATGACAAGCTGTATGCAGATGTGGAACTGTGGCTAGCCAAAGGCTGGCTCGATTACCTCGCTCCCCAGCTCTACTGGCCTATCAACCAGGGGCCGCAAGCTTTCAAGGTCTTGCATGATTACTGGCTGGCCCAGAACCCCACTGGTAAGCATATCTGGCCTGGTCTCTATACCAGCCGCATAGACAATACAGACAAATCCTGGCCTGCTGATGAAATCCTGAATCAGGTCGATGCGCTGCGTGAAAAAGCCGGGAACGGCCACGTACATTTCAGCATGGCAGCACTGAACCAGAACCGCAAAGACATACGCAAACGACTGGCGAGCGAGAAATACACTTCCCAGTCGCTGGTGCCTGCCAGCCCCTGGCTGGACAGCAGCCCACCTGCCAGCGCTGTGCTGGAAGCCAGCGCCGACAAGAAATCATTACGCGTGCAACTGAGCTATACCAGCAATACCCGCCTGCTGGCGATCTGGAAGCGCACAGACCAGCAATGGCTGTTCTCTGTGGTGCCTGCCCAGAACATGAGCATAGACATCAGCGATGATCCTCAGCTAGGGGCAATCAGGCAAGTCACGGTGTCAGCCATCAGCCGTACCGGTGTAGAGGGCGTGCGCGCAAGTTATAGTCTGCCCTGAAGTCAGGTTGACATAAATTCAAGCAGCAAGTGTGGTTTTTAGATACGTATGAACAGTCTTGTGCATACGTATTTTTCTTTGGCGTATGCGCTGTTTTTCCTCTGAAATCTGCATCCGCACTGGCTGACGGGCTGGTCATGGCAAACCCCATATCTTTTGGTTATCGCCCGTCATGATATTTTCATTTGTCACGTATTGTGACAAAACCCTAGTCTGGAACATATAAACATACACATAAAATTTATATCAATTCAAAGCAGCGACCAGAATTGAGCATAAACAAATACCGAGCTCACAATATCAATGTTGTACGACCCAAGGAGAGACCAGTGAAGTTAAAGACCATAGCCAGGTGCATCGCCCTGATAGGCATTTCTGCCGGTACCAGCGGATGGGTACAGGCGCAGGAACAGCCTGCTCCAGCACCGCAAAGGGTAGAAATTACCGGTAGTAGCATCAAGCGTATTGCCTCCGAAGGCGCTTTGCCGATAGAAGTCATTACCCGCAAGCAACTCGAAGCTGCGGGCATCGTCACTGCCGAACAATTTATTGCCAACCTGAATATCAATGGCAATGGCTCTGACAACCTGGCCAGTAATGCTGACGTTACCTCCGGTGCCCAGCGCGGCAATAACGGTGCATCTTCCGCAAACCTGCGTGGCCAGGGTGCTGACAGCACGCTGGTGTTATTGAATGGCCGTCGCGTTGCCACCCATGGCATGAAGGGCTCGGCAGTCGATCTGAATTCCATCCCCATGGCTGCGGTGGAGAGAATCGAAGTCTTGAAAGATGGCGCCTCAGCCATCTATGGTACAGATGCGATTGGTGGTGTCATCAACTTCATCCTGCGCAAGAATTACAATGGACTGGAAGCCCAGGCCTTTACCGATATCTCCCAGCAAGGTGGCGGCAATATCAAGCGCGTGTCCATAGTTGGTGGCTTTGGTGATCTGGAAAATGACCACTACAATGTCCTGCTGACGGCCACTCATAGCGAGAACGATGCATTGCGTGGCGACCAGCGTGATTTTGTAAATACCTTCCAGCCCAACCGTGGTTTGTCGGTAGATACCCGTGGTACGCCGAACGCGACTGTATTTGCCACTTCGCTGGCGAATACCATACTCAGCAACAAGAGCAATAATGGCCCGGTATTCCCAGGTACTACCCAAGTCATGAACGCCATCAATGTGCTGAACCTGCCGGGCGGTGCAGGTTGCGGCGCGGTAGATGGCATGGCAGCTTATGATGCCAAGCTGTGGGATGTAGCATCTTCCAAATATGCCTGCGCCTGGGACACAGGCCGCGCTGCAGTACTGCAACAGCCAGTCAAGAACGATAACTTTGTCGCACGTGCCACGTTCAAGATAGGCACACACCAGTTGTTTGCCGAAGCAGTTGGCTCTCAGGTTGAAGTATCCAAACGCTTTTCACCCAACCAGGTGTCGCCGGGCACCAACTTCCCTGCGTCTTCATTTTATCCAAGCACAGGTTCTGCCTATAACGATGTATTCAATGCCATCGTTGCAGTATTCCCGAGCATAGAAGCCAATCGCGGCGCACCTATCGCTTATCGCTGGCGTTGCATGGAATGCGGTAACCGTGAAATCTCTACCCGTACAGAAGCTGGACGCCTGCAACTGGGTGCCGATGGACAGATAGGAAAATGGGATTACCGCGTCGGCCTGTCACGTGCCTATAGTGAGTCTGAATCCAAACTGGGCACTGGTTATAACTACACTGTTGCACTGGCAAATGCCCTGGGTACCGGCATCATCAACCCTTTTCTCAAGCCTGGTGAAAAGCAATCGCAAGCTGCGCTTGACCTGATCAATAGCACTTCAGCAGCAGGCGTCACATTGTATGGTGGCAAGACCACGCTGACCCAGGCTGATGCCGCCTTGTCTGGCGAAATCTGGCAATTGCCTGCCGGTGCTGTCATGGCTGCAGTAGGTACTGACTTGCGCAAGGAAGAATATACCTTCAATGGTGATGCCAGGGCAGCCAGCGTACGGCCTGCCATCCTGAATGCGCCATTTGATGACAGCAATGCCTTGCCCAAGGTCAGCCGTGATATCCGCGCAGTATATGCCGAGGTACTGGTACCGGTCTTGAAATCACTGGAAGTCACCGTTGCAGGTCGCCAGGATCATTACTCTGGTTTTGGCAGCACTTTCAATCCCAAAGTAAGCTTCCGTTATACACCGACAGATACACTGCTGTTCCGTGGTTCATACAACACAGGCTTCCGTGCGCCTTCGTTCAACCAGTTGTTTAACGGCATTACCGACTCACCTTATGCTGGTAAAGACCTGGCCGATCCAGCGACTTGCCCGACTTTGAAGGTCGATAGCAGCAAACCTGGTTGTGCAGCCATCACGCCGAACATCCTGACGGGCGGCAAAACCACGCTGGGCCCTGAAAAAGCCAAGCAAGGTACGGTGGGCGTGGTGTGGGCACCAAGCAGCAATTTCAGTGCCAATGCTGATATCTGGGAAATCCGCAAGGAAAATTCCATCACCACCATAGACCTGACCACCATGCTGCAAAACTATGATCTGTTCAGGGATCAGTTCTTGCGTGACAATACTGGCGCTTTGATCTTCGTTGATCAACGCTGGGTCAATGCCGGTTCCAGCATCACCCGTGGTGTAGAAGTTGGCGCCAAAGCGAATGGCGGCATATTCAATGGCAAATGGGCTGCCGGCCTGGATGGTTCTTACCTGCTGGAGAAAAAATCCCGCCCTATGGCTAACGCACCTTATGGCGTAAGCGAAGTTGGCCGCTTCACCTTCACTGGTGACCTGGGTCTGAGATGGAAGCACACTGCTTTTGTCAACTACACCCAGGGTGACTGGACAGGTACTTTCACGCAGATTTACCGTGCTGGCTACAAGGATCAGGTCTTGCCGGGCGTACAAAGTGGCCTGGTCATGCCATCGAACTACAATCCTAACGTCAAAGCCTACATCATCTACAACATGAGTGTCACTTATAGCGGCATCAAGAACCTGACGCTGACTGCCGGTTTGAAAAACATCTTCAATACCGACCCGCCATTTGCCATCACTTATGACAGCAATACAGGTGCAGGCAGCTCCTGGGAACCACGTGTAGCTGATCCACGCGGGCGTGCATTTACTTTGCTGGCGAATTACAAGTTCAAATAAAACGAACAAGTAACGAGCTAAACAAAAAACCCTTGGCATTGATTGATGCCAAGGGTTTTTTTATGCACTGCAACTAAAACATCTATCGCTTAGCTTGCAGCAGGATTCATGAGCTTGCCCATGAAAATGATGAGGCCAGTCTGCCTGTCCCTGATCATGAACAGGAAAGGACGGTCCAGCGTCAGCTTCAAGGGTTGCGTCACATTAATACTGGTGACACCGATCAATACACCCGTAGCAGCGGCAGCTTCTGTTCCTTTCTCATCGACGTTGATGAAGGCTTTGTGCACGACACCAGAAATCGACAATTCGCGGTTACCGCTTATCCCGGAAAAATCTGCCTTGCTTGCATCAAAGGCAGCGCCCATGCCCAGAGTACTCAGACTGGAGTTCATCGCCGGGCTGGCACTGAAGTTAAACTTGGGCATGCTCAAGGCAATGTAATTGTCTTTCAAGCCTGCCGTGATGTCGCTGATGGTCGTACTGCTCAGGCCCTGGATAAAACTGTCAAACTTGCCCGCATCAGGCACGACGACCAGCATGGCCAGTTTGTTATCGATGTACGGCAGCTCCACCGCCTGATAGCCCTTGCCCTGCACATAAGGGAAATTGCTGGTCAGATTCATGAAGGGCAGATTTTTCACAGTGCCTTTACGGTCAGTAAAATCCTGGTTTTTTGTCGCCTCTTTGGTAAATGGCTGCGCCCAGTCTGACTTGAACCAGATCGCATTTGTCAGCACCACGCGGGTCTGTGGTGAAACACCACCGGCAGGTATCAAGTCCTTGATTTTTTGCTGGGTCTGGTCGGCCACCCAGTTATTGATTGTCAGGCGTGAGGGTTCTGCAGCACCAACAAAATCCTGCAAGTTCACGGCAGCGCCAAAATTCACGCTGAGTGCATCCAGGTAGCTGCTTTGCAGACTGTAACCCTGCTGTGCCCACAGGGCATTGGCAATATTCAAATTAGGCAATTGCGCATTTGGTTTGGCGGCAGTCGATGTCTTATCTGCCAGCAGTAAATCAAGGCGATTCAGGGCCGGTTGCAAACGGCTTTGCTGCAGTTGGAAAGCCAGGGCCTTTTCCATGCCAATGAGGGTATCGCCCTTGGCACCGGCTGCTGCCATCTCCAGCGCCAGTGTCAGGCTGTACGGTGAATAGACGAGGTTACTGTCGCCCTGCGCATCCAGCAAAGGCAGGATTTTGAGAGCAAATTCAGTATTTCCTGAAACGGCGGTGGCCAGATCGGCATCGCTGGCTTGTGGGGCAGAGTTACGTGCCAGCGTAGACTTGGCAGTGCTGACAGCTTGCGGTTTGGTTTCAATAGATGTGGCGGTGGCCGCGGTACCTGCGCCACCGCAGGCAGAAATGAGGCTAAGCAGCAAGCATGAGCATAATAATGTAGGGCGCATTTTGAGCTTTCAATTGAGCTGTCAGAATAGAAACACATGACCATCATACGCCCGGCCTTCTGCTGAATCAGCTCAAAAATGTACTCAAATTGTCATCAAATTGTAAATACTGAAAGATATTCTCAATTAAGCAATGTAAGCTCCTTCCCCTTCAAGGGGAAGGCTGGGATGGGGATGGGTTTCTAAAGCAAAATCATTTTCTTTGTCAATCGACTGAAACCCATCCCCACCCTAACCCTCCCCTTGAAAGGGAGGGAATTCATGAGTCGTTTTTGTGAAGCACCTTATTCTGGAAGCTATTGCTCAGGTTTTATTGGCAACTTCAAGCACATCCACCACCGCACCAACACCCACCCGCTCAAACAATTCAGCAATATCTACCGAGCGCATACGTATGCAGCCATAGCTGGCAGGCGTGCCCAGCAGGCTTTCCTGCGGCGTACCGTGGATATAGATAAAGCGTGGATAGGCATTGCGGTTGCGCACTTCGGTGCCCCGCAACCACAGTATACGCGTCACCACAGGATCACGCCCAGGTGCATCTGCAGCCACAATCTCGCCGGTAGGCTTGCGGTCTTTGAAAACTGAACCCAGCGGCACACCAGCGCCGATTTTCTCGGCAATCTGCATGCGGCCACCGGGTGTCATATAGCTGTCTGGCATGTCGCCTATACCGCGTTTGGCGGTAGAAATGACATAGGTCGCGACTGGCTTGCCATCTTCCAGCAACACCATTTTTTGTTCAGGAACTGAGATGAGTAATTGATGGCGGGTATCACCAGCTTGCAGCCAGCCCCACTGGCAGGCCGATAGCAGCAAGCTGGCGGCCAGCATCAATATCAAGTGACGGCGAAGAATTTGCATTGTTTATCTGTGCTTTAACGATAAGCCAGCATAAGCTGATCAAAGAGCATCTGCAAATAATTCATGCAGCCGCATGCATTACCTGAAGTTATGGGCCGGGTATCAGCTTTCATTTGTGCTCTGTCTTCAGAGGACATAAGGTAATGAGAGAAAAGGAATCAAGCCATGCTGAATACAGAAGCACCTAGCGTTAACCACACAGGACTGGATTTATACCCGACCACGCAACTGGTTGATGCCTTCATTGATGATCAGTTCAACGCCATACGTGCAGTCAGCCTGGCCGCGGCACAAATCGCGGCGGCTGTAGATGCCGCTGCGCAACGCATACTCGCGGGTGGTCGCCTGGTGTATGTGGGTGCCGGCACTTCTGGCCGCCTGGGTGTGCTCGATGGCGTCGAATTATTGCCGACCTTCTCTTGGCCAAATGAACGTGCTTTATCCCTGCTGGCAGGTGGCAAGCAAGCCATGTTTGTCGCAGTCGAAGGTGCAGAAGATGATGCTGACCAAGGCGCCAAAGAAATTCAGGAACTGGGTTTGACAGCCAATGATGTCGTGATGCTGATTGCCGCATCCGGTGCCACGCCTTATGTGCTGGGTGCCTTGCAGGCAGCACGCCAGACTGGTGCCTTGACCATAGGCTTTGCCAATAATCCTGGCGCACCTGTGACTTTGCAGGCCGAGATAGGTATCACCCTGGATACCGGTAGTGAAGTTATTTCCGGCAGTACCCGCCTGAAAGCAGGCACCTCACAAAAAGTCGCCCTGAACAGTTTTTCCAGCGCCTTGATGGTGCGCCTGCACAAGGTCTATGGTAACCTCATGGTGGATGTCAAACCGACTAATGTCAAACTGCTCAGGCGCACCGTTGCCCTGACCATGCATGCGACTGGCCGGGATGAAGCACATTGCCGCCGCATACTGGAAGAATGCGATTTCCACGTCAAGACGGCGATACTGGCTATCCTGAGCAACCTGAGCGTGACAGCAGCACATGCCAAATTGCTGGCCTGCGGTGACGACCTGCGCCTTGCCCTGCACAGCAGACCATAAAGCCACAAGCCGCAAGCCACAAACCGCGGCAATAAGCGCGACAACATCCCTAGTCAGGCGTTACAATCAAGCTCGATTTTTTGCTGAATGGATTTTCACCATGCGTTTGCGTCATATCGAAGTTTTTCATGCCATCATGCAGGCGGGCACGATCAGTGGTGCTGCACAATTGTTGAATATTTCACAGCCAGCCGCCACCAAGGTCTTGCAGCATTGTGAAATACAGCTGGGCCTGAAACTGTTCGAGCGCATCAAGGGCAAGCTTCACCCGACACCAGAAGCGCACAAGCTGTTTGCTGAAGTCGATAAACTCAACCGCGATTTGCAATCAGTACGCAGGCTGGCGAGTAATCTGAAAAACCATCCTGACGAAGCAGTCAGGCTGGCATCAACACCGACCCTGTCGATTACGGTAGTGCCTACCGCATTGGCCGCCTGGCGCAAAAAATTTGACAATGTGCATTGCACACTGGCGACCCATCACACCAGCGAGATTGTCAATGCCCTGTTGCTCGGCGACGTGGATTTTGCACTGTCATTGTACGATCCCTGCCACCCGAATATCGCGTCTGAACCCTTGATACGCGGCAGCATGACTGCCATCGCGCCACTGGGTAGCTGGGCAAAGAACCTGGATAATACTGCCCTGCCCGTTGCCGACCTGCCCAAGAACCTGATTGCACTGGATCTTGACGACCATCTCGTCAGCCGCGTCATGGATGCCTGTGAAGAACAGGGCCTGAGCTTTACTTCTTACACCGTGGTACAGACCTACTTGCTGGCTAGGACACTGGTGGAGCTGGGTGCTGGCGCAGCCGTCATCGACCCCTTTACTGCCGCCACATCTGACCATAGCAAAGTGCAATGCCGCCCCTTGTCACCGAATGTGCCTGTGGATTTGTATCTGCTGACAGTAAAATCAACGCCACTGTCACGCTCTGCGCGCGCTTTCGTCGAATGCATCAAGGAAGCCGGGGCTGAGTTTATTGCCCGTACCAGCTAAAACAGGGTGTAAAGCGATGTCTGTATCTGCTCTTCCCAGATACTAAGGCTGGAATAGACACCGGGATTTTTTTCCGGGTCAGCCGCAACACCGCCTATGACATAGATAATGCCATTCCGTGTTGCCGGGTCAAACAGGAAAGCGGATTGCAAACCATAGGCAAAGCCCAGATGACCAACCGGTTTGAAGGCAGGCCGGGCCTGTACCAGCCTGTCGCCAGAATGCGCAGCGCTGGTGTCAGTGAAACGCTGAAAACCCAGCCCCCAGGACAAAAACAGGCCATGGTAATCATCCCCATTGTGAGTCTTTGCATCGTAACGCCATTGCTCTGCAGTCAAAGCCCTGACGCTGGCAGGTTTTAGCAAACGCACGCCATCAAGCTCACCTTCGTTCATCAGCATCTGCATGATGCGGCTCAAACCCTGTACGCTGATGCGCAAGCCACCTTGCGGGCTGGACAAGGTAGCATTTGTACCTGGCCGGTAGTTTTCCAGTTGTCTTTTAAGCAGAGGTTTATTGCGAAAATCATCTGTCTGCGCCACCCACGGGCCTTGCGCATTCCACACTTCATTGGCCTGCTTGCGGTACAAGACAGACAACCGCGACAAGGCATCTGCCGATAAAAGTTCAGGGTGATATGCACCTTCTATCTGCAAGGGTTGCAAGACCAGATTTTGCATGAGCACATCAAAGCGCTGGCCACTGACGGCTTCCATGACGGTGCCCAGCACGCCCCAGTTCAAATTCACATAATGAAAATAAAGACCAGGAGCAAAGTTCTCTCCCGGTTTGGCCTTTGCCGGATCAGCCCATTGCTCACCTTGCGCAAAGTTTTTGCCACCAGGCTGCAGGAAACTTTGCATAGTGACTTCTGCCGGGAAGTTATAGCCACCGTCATCCCGCAGGGATGAAGTATGACTCAGCAGCATGCGGGTAGTGATCACTTGATCTGGATAATGCGGGTTCCTGAGTTTGAAACCCAGGTAGTTGCTGATATCGGCATCCAGATCCAGCTTGCCCTGCTCTACCAGACACATGGCACCTATGGTAGCCACCATCTTGGAGACCGAGGCGACGCGAAACAGGGTTATCTTGTCGGCGGGAAGGTTATTGGCGGGGTTTTGCAGGTCTATATAGCGCTGACCGAACTGTTGCTGATAAACGACTTTACCAGACTTGATTGCAAGTACGGACAGGCTGGAAAGCGCTTTATCAGGCTGCATGACAATCGTAGCTAATTGCTGCGTCACCAGCTGTTCAGTTGTCGGATTGACTTGCGCCATGGCCGTGCTTGCCATCAAGGATAAAAACAATAGCACGTATCGGACAGGATAAGACTTCATCCTCAGTCTATGCGCAAATAAGTTTCACGCACGACCACCGGGTCGCCACAATTGAAATGCCACCATTCGCTATTGATACCTCTGAAACCACCATGCGCCATTGCTGCCCGCAATATGCCACGCTGGTCCAACTGGTGCTGGGTGAGCTGCCCTTCCGCCAGCATTCTTTGTTCCAATGCCGGATGGGATTTTTCTTCGAGGGCGTCAAAGCCACTGCCCATGTCCAGTTCCTTGTCATCAGCATCGATAAGCGTGACATCCACCGCCATGCCAAAGGAGTGGATAGAACCGCGTGCCGGGTCAGCGACATACATGCGCAAGGGTGTGCCATCCAGGTGCTGCCACAGCATTTCCTGCACGCGGTGCGGGCGCAGGGCATCCAGTACCAGGATGCGCAAGTCAGGGTGATGTTCGTGCAACCAGTCTGCCGCAGCCTGCAGCGCCGCTACCGCTTCGCGATGTAGCCAGCTACAGTCAAGATCACCATATAACTCACGGCCGACAAAATTGTCGGCGCCGACATAACGTAAATCGATAACTATGCCGCTGACGGTGTCGAGCCGGCAAAAATCAGGATGATCTGCAATCAATTCACAACGCACACATTCTCCACACAACAGAGTTTTTCATAATCGCAGCATAGGGTGAGTCACCTGCACCTGCCAATGAAAACTTACCGATGACATATAACCAGATGGAATGATCAAGCATTGAACTTCCATCAGGTAATCAATACAAATTATTTTAATACTTTATTACGGGCTGCAACATCCACATCAACATAGCGCCAGCTTGTGAAATCCACCGGATGTCTGTAGAAGTTTTGTAGCCAGGGCTGGGATAAATCTGCCGTTACCGGATGTATGCGCGGCACCCAGGGGCTGTAACCATGCATGAGCTGTGCCATTTGCCGGTAAATAGCCGTTCTCTCCGGGCTATCGCTCAGACGCATGGCTTCTTCATGCAACTTGTTAAAAGCTGGCAGGTTGAAGCGCGAATAATTGGCACGACCAGCATTGGGGCCATACAGGAGCTGATAAAAATTCTCGGCATCGGGAAAATCGGCAATCCAGTTGGCCTCGGTCATCTGCACCTTGCCCAGGCGGGCAGCACGCAAGATTTCAGAATGCTTGTCAGTCTTGAAGCTGACGTGAATGCCAATTGCATCCAGGTTCTTGCGCCAGACTTCATCGCGCAGTCGGCCAGTCGTGCTGGCCAGGCTATGCATTTGCAGATGCAGGGGCTGACCATCAGGCAGATTGCGGTAACCATCTGCCGCGCGCTTATAGCCAAACTTGTCGAGCAAGGCATTGGCCAGCTTCACATCATATTGCACCGGAGTTTTATAATTGGCGTCGTAACCCAGCACATTTGGCGGCAAAGGGGATTGCGCCTGTATCGCCAGTCCCTTCTCCATCAGGGCGATGTCTTCCTTGCTGTCATAACTGAGGGCAATGGCGCGGCGCAGGGCGATTTTCTCCGGGGTATAGCCGCCTATCACCGGGTCTTCCATATTCATCCACATATAAGAAGTTTGCAGCGGCGTGAACAGCGACAGGCGCACCCCCTGCTGCTGCAATGCAGGCTTGAGCTTGCCATCATCGAGCACCATGTTTGACAGTGGTGGTGGCACTTGTTCCAGATAATCGAATTCGTGGTTCAGAAAACCTAGCACGCGCGACTGCTGCTCTTCCATGATCTTGATTTCTACCTTGCTGACACGTGGCAAAGTCTGCCCCGTCAGATTGGCGGCGATTTTCCTGGTGATCTCATCCGTGCCCTGGTCATTGAATACGACTTTGCGGTATTGTGGATTCGCCAGTAACTCTATACGAAAACTGCGTTGCCATTGCCCTAGTATGAAAGGGCCGGTTCCTATGGGGTGATTGCCGACCTGGTTGCCATAAGCCTCGACCACTTCCCTTGCCATGGCACCCGTAGCGGTAGTCGCCAGGATGAACAAAAAATTACTGTCAGGTGCATTCAGGCGCACGCGCAGGGTGTATTTATCCACCGCTTGCAAACCTGGTATGCTGGTTTGCAGATTGAACTCCTGGCCCTTGCCATCTTTGGTGGGCTTGAGTTTTTCATCACCGAGCAACTTGCCTTCAAACATGAACAGCCACGGCGACTTGACCGCAGGGTCATAAATACGCTTGATGCTGTAGATGTAATCTTCTGCCGTTAACTCCCTGGGCTTTCCCTTGAATGCGGGATCAGGTGTAAACATGATACCGGGTTGCAGATGCAGGACATAGGTTTTACCTTGATCCAGTATTTCTGGCATGCTTTTCAGGGTATTTGGCTTGAGTTTGACAGGTCGCGCTAGGTAGTC
The DNA here is from genome assembly GCF_049339865.1 of Undibacterium sp. TC9W. Lineage (NCBI taxonomy): Bacteria > Pseudomonadati > Pseudomonadota > Betaproteobacteria > Burkholderiales > Oxalobacteraceae > Undibacterium > Undibacterium sp. TC9W. Next base: position 154,548 of record NZ_JBMPPJ010000010.1, read on the forward strand.
ATAGAGCAGCATGGGTTCAAAAATATTCTCATTGATACTGACGGAGGGTACGTCAGATGCCACTGCCGGGTCGAGGCTGCTCTCTGGTGTCGTCACCAGCACGCGCAAGACTTTTTCAGTGCTGGCTGCAGCATGTACAGGCATCACGCTGACCAGGGCAGACACACCCAGCAATGCGGCACAAAGGAAACGCAAACTCATGCTATCGACTTTCCAGGTTCGGCCAGGGCCAGTCGGGGGTTGGGTTTGGTCAGGTAAAACCATTCTTCACCAGCACTGGCACCTGCGTCAGGGAAGATGATGCGGCCATCCTGATCTGCCCTGACTTCACTACCATCGGCGCGCTTGCCTATCAGCTCGCCTTGTTTCAATTCATCAAAGCTGCGCCACTCGCGCACGAAACTATCGCCATCATGCAATTTGTCGATGACATCATAGATGCGCAGGGCTTCCATCTCTGTCACAGGTTCTGGCGCTGTACCGGCGATCACACCCAGATGGCGCAGGCTGTTGACGATGGCGGCATAAGCCACCGCTGGTGCTTGCGGGTCGAGATGCTGGCCGCATTCCAGCGTCATCGCATAGCCGCCGACTGAGCGCATGTATTCTGTGGTACCCACACCGAACTGTGTATTAGCATTTGCCACGGTTTTGGCATCCGCATCATGCGCCAGCCTCTCCTGTCGGCGTTGCACGCCACGCGCATAAGTGCCCAGCCAGCCATCGACCAGGCGATGTACACCGAGGCGCATGGCCATCGCCAGTTCCTGTTTTTCATGGCTGAATGATTCTATGGGGCCGCGATTATTTTCTGGCCCTATCAGGACAAAGGGCTCACCCTGTCCACGGAAAGAATGCAGATCCAGCAAGACATCATGCTGGGCCATCAGCGGGCACAACCAGTTTGCTACATGGTCTTCAAATTCCTGCACATCTGCTGTCGGTATCAGGCGGCGGTTCAGGTTGCGCTCACCTTCTCTTTGCCCCAGTTTGTAGGCCAGCGGATTGCATACTGGTACCAGCGTCACACGGCCAGCCAGCAATTGCAGACTGCCATCTTCGAGTTCTGCAATGACGCGGCGGATGGCCTGCGTGCCGCAGGTTTCATTGCCATGTACTGCACCAGTGATAATGACACTGCTGCCAGGCTGTGGTGATCTGTAGCTGTTGCTTTGAAAATGATAGGGGTAAGCGGTTTTGTTCATATTTTTTCAGCCTCTATTCAGTTTTTTTGCCAAAGGCCGGATCTACTTTAATGAGGGCGGTCACAACAAAGGTAGGAACGGCAGCGATACATATCCAGACAAAGAAATGGGCATAGCCCAAGTTCTCTTGCAAGCGGCCACTGAACATCCCTGGCAACATCATGCTCAGCGCCATGAAACCCGTACAAATAGCATAATGCGCGGTCTTGTGTTCGCCATCAGCAATCATGATCATATACAGCACATAGGCTGTAAAGCCAAAACCATAACCCATTTGCTCTATAGCGACAGCAGCACCAATCAGATAGATATTGTCTGGCTGCACAAAGGCCAGATAGACATACACCAGATGCGGCACATTGATCGCCAGTGCCATCGGCCACAACATGCGTTTCAAACCAAAACGCGAGATCAGCGCACCACCGGCGAGACCACCTATGGTCAGCGCTATCATGCCCATGGTGCCATACACGATACCAACCGCCTGGGTAGAAAGACCAAGGCCGCCTTTATCGACACTGTCGAGCAAGAACGGTGGTGCCATCTTGACCAGTTGCGCTTCACCAAAGCGATACAACAAAAGGAAAGCTATCGTCAGCAGTATGTTTTTCTTTTTGATGAACTTGCCAAAGATCGTAAAGAAAGTGGCCACTACCTGATTCGGGTCACCATGCGCCGTATCACTGGCAGGACGTGGCAAGGCCCATTTATGGTAGGCAGACAGGCTGATGAACATCACCGCCAGCACGCAAAAGACCACGACCCAGCCAAACCTGGCATCGCCTGTCATGTCACGCAACGTACCAGCCAGATAAACCAGAGCGCCCTGCCCGGTCAGCATGGATATTCTGAAAAACATGCTGCGTACGCCAACAAAAGCCGCCTGCTGATACTGTTCCAGCGCCAGCATATAAAAACCATCCGAGCTGATATCATGCGTGGCCGCACTGAACGCCAGCAACCAGAACACCAGCAGCGTCGCCTGGAAAAAACCTGGCATGGGTATGGTCAGGGCCACCAGCCCAAACATCGCACCTATGACGAGCTCCAGCGTAACAATCCAGAAGCGCTTGGTCTTGAACATATCGACAAAGGGTGACCAGAACGGCTTGATCACAAAAGGCAGATATAACCAGCTTGTATATAATGCAATGTCCGAATTGGAAATATCCAGATTTTTGTACATAATGACGGAAAGTGTCATTACCACGACGTAAGGAATCCCCTGGCTGAAATACAATGAGGGTATCCAGCGCCAGACCCCGCCCGCAGGAACTTCAGGTTTTTTGACTGCAGTAACTGTCTCGCTTGTCATTTTTATCTTTTTCTTGAATGGTAAGGCCTGGATCATCTTCCCAGTAAAATACCGGGATTACGATTGAAATTTTGCTGCTGCTTCATAGCAAAAAGTTATAAGCCGGATGCATCTTTTCATTCGCTGCCAGCGCCAGAAGCGCCCTATGATAAACGAACAACTGCCAGTTATTGCAATTCAGCTCGACGATGTTTCACCAAAATCAACAGAAACCTGTATTCATGTCACCTGACCAGCAAGCGACCTTGGCCCAACAAACCACAGACATTGCGCTAGGCATAGATGCAGGCGGCACACAGACACGCTGGGCTTTGGCGACCCAGGATGAGCAGATCCTTGCCAGCGGCACGGCCGCAGGCCTGACCGCGCTGCAAACAAACAGCCCGGAAGGAAGAGAAGCCGTGCACCAGATATTTGCCAGTCTCGCAGCTGCCACCGGCAGCCATGGCCAGGTAGGCAGCATACGCGCAGGCATCACCGGTTTTGGTGGCGATTCACAAACCCTGCCAGATATGCTGGCTGAGTGCTTTGACTTGAAAAAGCAACATATCCTGGTCAGCAATGATATAGAAATTGCCTATCTTGATATTTTCAAACCCGGCACTGGCTATCTGATCTATGCAGGTACCGGCTCTATCGCGGCGTATATTGATGCCGATGGTGAATTTCATCGGGCTGGTGGCCGTGGTTACCTGCTTGATGATGCCGGAGGCGGCTTCTGGATAGCACGCGAAGCCATCAGCAAGCTCTGGCGTGCCGAAGATGAAAATCCCGGCCAGTGGAAAAATTCAGAAATGGCGATACGTATTTTCAAACTCATCGGCGGCAATGACTGGAATATATCGCGTGACTTTATCTACCATCGCAGCCGTGGTGACATAGGCAAGCTCGCGCTGGCCGTCGCCTCTGCTGCCTACAGTGACCCCGTTGCCATGTCCATCTTGCAAAATGCAGGCAAGGAGCTGGCCCGCCTGGGCATGGCCATGTGTGCCCGTTTTGGCCATAAGCCCATCGCACTTGGTGGCCGTGTGCAAGACCTGCATCCCGCTATCGTAGAATCCCTGCGCCAGAATTTAGCACCCGATATCTCCTTGCGCCAAAGTACTTGCCAGGCACATTTTTCCGCAGCACGGCTCGCTGCCCGACACCTCAAAAACCTACCATGAAAAAAATCACGCTATATAGTTTGTTTACTGCAGTCAGTCTCTTCATCAGTGGCTGTGCCACGGTAGGCCCCATGGGCAAGCTCGATACCACTATTTCTGCCAAGAGCCAGGAAGAACGCGTGCAATTCATCATCCTGCACTACACCGCGCTGGATGAGCCTACCTCCCTCCGGGTGCTCAGCCAGCAAGCTGTCAGCGCCAATTACCTGGTTGGTGATCAAGCCCCAATCAGAGTCTGGCAACTGGTACCGGAAAATCACATGGCCTATCACGCCGGTCTCAGTGAATGGAAAGGCTATAGCCGTCTGAATGCCAGTTCCATAGGCATAGAAATCGTCAATCTCGGTTTCAAGGATACGCCAGAAGGCAGGATTTACTTCCCCTTCCCGCAAGCCCAGATAGACCGCGTGATCGCCCTCGTCAAGGACATCTCGGCACGCTACCAGATACGCCCTGAATACATACTTGGCCATTCCGACATCGCCCCGATGCGCAAGTCAGACCCTGGCCCGCTCTTCCCATGGAAGCAACTGGCCGATGCTGGCCTGATCCCCTGGCCCAAGGCAGACGAAGTTGCACAACGCATGACAGCTTATGAGTTGCAGCTACCGGACATCAAATGGTTCCAGCAAAAGCTTGCGCAATACGGCTATGGCATCCCACAAACCGGACTGCTCGATGAAACCACCCGCAGTGTGCTGGTGGCATTCCAGACCAAGTACAGGCCAGCAAAATTTGACGGCATGCCGGATGCAGAAACCGCCGCCATGCTCGATACCCTGCTTGCTAATCTGAAGGCAAAATAAACATGGTCGTCAGCCAGGCTGCAAACTTCATCATCCCACCGCAACTGCTGGAACAGCGCGGCCTGCTATTGCAGCAAGAAGCCATAGAACTGGTACTGGCAGAAAATGGCGAAGATGGCAGGCAATACCTGCTGACACCTGCCACCAATCTGGCCTGGCAAGCCATGAAGGCTGCCGCCAGCGAGGATGGAATAGCACTGCTGATGATCTCCGCCTTCCGCAGCATCGCCAGACAAACTGAGATCATCAGCGACAAACTGGCTGAGGGTCAGCAACTGCAAGACATATTACTGGTCTGCGCCCCACCCGGCTACAGCGAACACCACACTGGCCGCGCGATAGACATCGCCACCCCAGAAGACCCGGAGCTGGAAATTTCTTTTGACACCACGGCAGCATTTGCGTGGCTGCAAAATAATGCAGGGCGATTTGGCTTTCACATGTCTTACCCGCCAGGGAATACCAGCGGGTTTCAGTATGAGCCCTGGCATTGGTGTTTTCAATCTTAATCCAAAGTCTGCCTGTACCTCTTCAAAGCCACAAACCCCGCCAGCAGCAAGAACACCAGCATCGGCCACAATTCTGGCGTGAGCTGGCCTGCGGTATTGCCTTTCAATAAAATACCCCGCACGATGCGCAGGAAATGCGTCAATGGCAGGGCTTCGCCTATGGCTTGTGCCCATTCCGGCATGGCGCGGAAAGGGAACATGAAACCGGACAGCAGCATCGATGGCAGGAAGAAAAAGAAGGTCATCTGCATCGCTTGCAACTGGTTCTTCGCTATCGTCGAAAAGGTAAAACCGACTGCGAGATTGGCGAGGATGAAAACGCCTATCATGCTCATGAGCAGGCTGAAGCTGCCCATCATGGGCACTTCAAATAACAGAAAGGCGGCGCTGATGATGACACTGAGTTGTATGTAACCGATCAGCACATAGGGCAGGATTTTGCCGACCATGACTTCTGCCGGGCGCACTGGCGTTGCCAGCAGGTTTTCCATGGTGCCGCGCTCACGTTCACGTGTCATGGCCAGTGATGTCAGCATGACCATGGTCATGGTGAGTATGGTGCCGATCAGGCCGGGCACGATGTTATAGCGTGACAGGCCCTCGGGATTATAGCGACGGTGCACGCGCACCTCATAAGCTGGCGTGGCGGTTTGCAGGTATTGCAAAGGGCCTTTGAGATCGTGATGCAAGGCCTGGGTGGCGATGACATTCAGAGCGGCAATCGCATTGCCGGAAGCTGAAGGATCGGTCGCATCAACGGAGATCAGCAAGGCTGGTTTTTCGCCGCGCACCAGTTGCTGGGTGAATTGTGGCGGTATCACCAGCATGAATTGTATTTTGCCGGTTTCGAGCAAAGTCTCTGCCTCTTGTTCACTCTGGCCTACCGAGTCGATACGGAAGTAGCCTGTATTTTGCATGGCAACGACAAAGCTGCGTGCCATGGGGCTGTTGTCTGTACTGACTACGGCAGTTGGCAAACCTTTGGGGTCGGTATTAATCGCATAGCCAAACAGGATGAGTTGCAGGATAGGGATGCCGACTGCCATTGCAAAGGTCAGACGGTCGCGCAACATTTGCTGGAATTCTTTGATAAAGATGGCGAACATGCGGGCCAGCGAAAACTGCTTCATGCCTTCACCTTTTGACGTATTTTCTGTATTTGCTGAATATCATCTTTAGAAAAATTATCAGGTGCACTGGCGATCAGGCTGATGAAGACATCTTCCAGATTCGCAGCACTCGGCGTGATCTGTATATTGGCTTGATGCCTTATGCCGTCGAGTGCCTGCAAGACCAAGTCCTCGTCCAGCCCGGCGACGTGGACGGCATTGCCGAATGCGGCGACACTCAATACCCCAGGTGCCGACTTCAATGGCTCAAGTAAAGTACCCAGTTGCTCACCTTGCAGGGTCCAGACCTTGAGTTTGGAGTCACGTATGATTTCTGCCTCGGTGCCACGAGCCAGTATTTTGCCGTAGGCGATATAGCAAAGTTCATGGCAGCGTTCTGCTTCATCCATGTAATGGGTGGACACCAGCACTGTGATGCCCTGGTCAGCCAGCAAATGAATCTGGTCCCAAAAATCGCGACGCGCCTTGGGATCAACGCCAGCCGTTGGTTCATCCAGCAAGAGCAGACGTGGTTCATGAATCAGGCAGGCAGCCAGTGCCAGTCGCTGCTTCCAGCCACCAGACAATGATCCTGCCAGTTGCTGCTGCCGAGCTGTCAGGCCCAGCCTTTCAAGAGAAAGATCAACTGCATTTTTCCTGTTGGACAGCTCAAACAGGCGCGCCACGAAATCGAGGTTCTGGCGTATCGACAGATCATCATACAGACCAAACTTTTGCGTCATATAACCGACCTGGCGCTTGATCTGTTCTGCCTGTTTGATGATATCCAGACCAAGGCAGGAGCCCGTACCAGCATCGGGCGTCAGCAAGCCACAGAGCATGCGTATGGTGGTGGTCTTGCCGCTGCCGTTTGGCCCCAGAAAACCGCAGATACGGCCTTTGGCAACTTGCAGTTCGACCTTATCGACCACCGCACGACCACCATAGAATTTGCTCAGGCCATGGACATTGATGGCCAGATTTCCCGTATCAACGCCGGTATTCATTGCGGCATTCACTGTGTTTTTCCTGCGCCTGTTACCGCAGACAATAGCGACACGTCCAGAGGCTGACCGGGATGTAGCAAGAGTTTGCCGGGCTGATCAGGCTTGGCCTCGACCATGAATACCAGTTTGGCTCTTTGTGCATTTGAATAAATCACGGGCGGTGTGTATTCAGCCTGGCTGGCGATGCGGGAGATGTGGGCAGGTACAGATGCTGAGCAACCATCGCAATGCAGGCTGACTGCCTGACCAACAGCGATCTTGCCCAACTCAGCTTCCGGCACAAAGAACCGGGCTTTGCGGTTTTCTGGCGGTAGCAGCGACAATACCGGCTGGCCCGCTTGTACATATTCGCCCTGACGGAAAAACACTTCTGCCACCTGCGCATTTGCAGGTGCGTTTTGTGATTTTTGTGCTGAGCGCCAGGTCGTCTGGCGCAAGGCTTCTTTTGCGGCATCGGCACTGGCCTGGGCAGCGGCGCGTTCATCTACGCGTGCTGGCAGCTTGGCGACAATCAATGCGGCGTTCAGTTCTGCTACGCGGGCTTCCGCGAGTTTGACATTGGTTTGCGCATCGTCCATGCGGGATTTGGAGACAAAGCCCTGCCCCACCAGTTGCTGCTGGCGTGCCAGTTCCTGTCTTGCCAGAGCGGCTTGTGCCTGCGCACTTGTCAATTGTGCCTGGGTGACTGCGATCTCTTCTGCGCGCCTGCCTTTTTCTGTATTGCTGGCCTGTGCCTGTGCGCTCGTAAGTCGGGCACTGGCTTCGTCATGGGCAGCATTTTCAGCTTCGGCATCAAGGGCAAACAGCGGGCTATCCTTGTTGACTTGCTGGCCTGCCTGTACTTTGATGCTGTCGAGTTTGCCGCCCAACGGTGCAGAGATATAGACATACTCGCCTTCTGCATAGCCTGACCAGGCGGTGGAGGTATTTTCATTGCAGGCTGCCAGCATGAATACCACTGCAAGTGTCAATGACAATACTGCTGCGGGTTTGCATTTTTTATACACGGCGTAACTCCTCATTCGTTGCAGCCAGGGCATACAGGGCACGATTGACGCGGTCGGCAATGGCGGCATCGCTTAATACCTGGCTTAAAGGTTCTTGCAGCATGGCTGGCACAAAGCCCATATCCAGAGCACGCGGAACGATCACCATGGGCGCGGCAACACTGGCCATCAAGAACGCCAGGGCATGGGTGGGCGGCGCCATGGCAATCTCGCCAGCCTGCATGGCCTGCATCAGCAAACCGGTAATCAGCAATACATGACGAGAACCATTTTTTTCGAGAAACTGCCTGGCGACTTTTTCGCCCATGGCAGCATCGGCCCAGACCCGGCCTATCCAGCCACCATGTTCACGCAATAAACGACCCAGCAAATACAACGCCTCACGCAGAAGCTGTACGGGCGAACCTTCATGGTTCACCTCAGCCTGCAATTGCACAAACACTTCGTCGTACATGGTTTGCAGCAACTGCGTCAAGAAATTATCTTTATTCTTGAAGTGATAATGGAACATGCCTACGTTCACGCCTGCATGCTCCGCCAGCATGCGCAGGGACAAGCCGCCACAGCCATGCTGAGCAAACAGCGTGCGCCCGCTTTGCAATAAAACTTCGTCAAGTTGTTGTGAAGGACGTGCCATATTTCTGTTCGCCAATAATTATTATGCAGTTGACTAATAATTGAAGTTTGCAGGCGCACGAACGCCAAGTCAAGCGTTTTTTGGGCGTTGGCAAATGCTTATTTTTAAATGAGCAAGAAATGTGAGGTCTGAGCAGTGCGATGCGCGGCGATCAATATCTCCCTCGATTCATCGCCTGCAAACGCATTCCGATACTAGAAAATTGCACTTCGTCGCCTGCTACTGGCGGCCAATATGGCGACGGCCTAAAGTGCAATCACTCCCACCCGAATTGAAAGGAAATATCATGAACATCACAGCAAACATGGACGGCGTCGTCATCGCCACTATCGCTCTGGTTATCCTGAGCAGCCTGTTGCGCGCCATCATCGCTTAAGGAAAAATGATGCTAGGCTTTTTGATCTGGATTATCTTGTTTGTACTTTGCTGGCCGCTTGCCATACTGGCCCTGGTGTTGTACCCACTGGTGTGGCTAGTGTTGCTGCCCTTCAGAATATTAGGCATAGCGGTGACTGGCGTATTTGAGTTATTGCGGGCTATCTTTATGTTGCCGGCCAACCTGTTAAAAAGCCGTCCATGAGCGGACGGCTTTTAGCTGGTAAATGAGCAAGCTGCCAACTGTTAGCAGTTAATGCAGGCTAATGCGCATGGTTGAATAATTCGTGCAACTCTTCAAACCTGTCTTCGACTTCATCGGCAGACAAGCCCAAAAATTCACAGGCAGCTGCGCCACCTTTTTCCCACTCACAAGAAAATTCTTGCCCATGGTATTTTTGTATTCCATATTCGGCAAGCAGGGCCAGGGCGATCAGGCTTTTGACTGAATCTTCGGTATTGGCGTCATGCAAAACACTATAGTCATGATGCAAAAGTATCGCCAAAGATACGCTCTCAGGCAAACCCCAGGTACGCGCCATCAGAGAACCTATGGCTGTATGCGAGGTGGTATGACGCTGTTCTTCGATGACAGTAAAGGCTTCGCGTGTTTCCTGATTTGCCAGATCCAGAGTCTCGTTGTAATCAGGGAAACGTTCCAGCAACAAGGGTATGCCTATGTCGCAAAACAGGCCAAAGGTATGGGCCTGATCAGGCGGGCAAACACGCATGCGCCTGGCCAGTTGTGTCATGGCTTGCGCACGCTTGGTAGAAAAATCCCAGAATTTGACGAGGGAGATTTTCTCAACCTGTATGCTTTGCCGGGCAATAATGCCCGTCATCAAATTACCGCACTGGGTAATACCCAACAGATTGACAGCATGCTCGACCGATTTTGCTTTGAGGCGCAAGCCAAAGAAAGACGAATTGGCGAGCTTCAATAATGATGCAGACATCGCCACATCATTGGCAATGATGCCAGTCAATTTGCGAGGGTCAGGATCATTGGCGGCAAGCTCTGCCTGCACGTCGGCCAGCAAGCTGGGACGTGGCGGTATGCGTATCGTCTTGACGAGCGCATCAACGGATTGTTCAGTGGTCAGCCTGGGGGCTGCAGCAGAGCTTGTCATAATAATACGGTTGATACACCAGGAAGAGATAAGACTTACAGGCTGCTATTGTAAGCGTAAATCATTGCTGGATAGAAAAACCCAAACATTTTTTACATATCAAGCCCTGTCTGCTTTCCAGACATACTTCCCGGAATCCCGGACTATTTGACAGGGATGGGTGTACTGCGATCTACTGGAACAGCCGTCACACTATTCTTCGGTGAGCCATCTATCAGTTTGTCGGAATAAGTCAGATACACCAGCGCATTGCGCTTTTGATCGACCATGCGGACTATGCGCAGCTTTTTGAACAGGATAGACAGGCTTTGACTAAAGACTTCATCCTGCTGCTTAAGCTGACCATTAAAACTGATGGGACCAACCTGGCGGCAGGCAATCGAGGCTTCAGATTTGTCTTCTGCCAGGCCCAGGCCGCCGGAAATACCACCCGTTTTGGCGCGTGAGATATAGCAGGTGACACCATTTACTTTAGGATCATCATAAGCCTCCACCACGACCTTATGGTCAGGGCCGATGAGTTTGAAGGCCGTATCGACACTGCCGACGTTTTCTGCCGAGGCAACGGCACTGCATGCGGAGAAAGCGGTAAAGGTAGCTACAGCGGCAAAACTTAAAGATGGCAGTTTCATAATCTCGCTCTTTTCCTGAAGACGCCACAAACCGGGCGCCTCAGGAATATCAGGCTTATTGCTGTTTATTCAAGTGTGAATGGGCTCTGCTGTACAGGAAATAGATCACGATCGCGACCGCCATCCAGATAAAGAACACATGGTAAGTCGTTGCCGACAAATCTTTGAGGATATACAGGCAAGCCATTATGCTCATGCCCGGTATCAGATAAGGGCCGAAAGGCACGCGGAAACCGCCCGCTTCGTCACCCAGCTTTTGCCTGCGTATCACAGGCACGGCAACCGAAACCACCATGAAGGCGACCAGGGTACCCATACTGACCATATCCCACAGGAAGGTCGAATCAACCAGACCAGCCACGATACCTACCAAGACACACACCATGATGGTATTGCTGACAGGTGTACGGGTGCGCGCATGCACACGCTGGAAGGAGCTTGGGATCAAGCCATCTTTACTGATCGCAAACAAGATCCGGCTCTGGCCATAAATAGTCACCAGGGTCACGCTGAATACCGAGATCACAGCACCAGCAGACAATATCAATGCAGGCCAGGCTTTGCCCGTGACGTTTTGCAAGATCACTGCCAGACCAGCTTCCTGGCCTTCAAACATTTTGGCAGGTTGGGCACCAACCGCGGCGACTGCCACCAGCAAATAAAATACCGTCACGACGACCAGCGCCGCCATGATACCGAGCGGAACATTACGCTTGGGGTTCTTGACCTCAGCACCAGCAGTTGCCACCGTATCAAGACCGATAAAGGAAAAGAATACCGTACCGGCAGCAGCCGTTACGCCAGCCATACCGGCCAGCCCCTTGCTGTTGTCAGTATTAAAGAAAGGTGTGAAATGCTCGGCATTAAAACCGGAGAATGCCACGATGGCAAAGAAAGTCAGAATCACCAGCTTGATCATGACCATGACGGCATTTACCGTCGCAGATTCCTTGGCACCGCGTAGCAAGAGTACGCAGCAAATCGCCACCAGCACCATCGGTGGCAGATTAAATTGTCCTGCATGAAACTCGACGCCATTGGCACCCGCAACAATCATGGGTGAACGCAGCATTTCAGGTATCTGCCAGCCAAGGGCATTGGTCAGGAAATTATTCAGATAGGCAGACCAGCCTATCGCCGTGGCACTGGCTGCCAGGCCATATTCCAGCAATAAACAGGCGGCAACAATGAAGGCACCAAATTCACCAACCGTTGCATAAGCATAAGAATACGAAGAACCGGAAGCCGGGATGCGGGAAGACAACTCGGAATAGCACAGTGCAGTCAAGCCGGCTGTAATCGCCGCGATGATGAAAGACAAAATGACCGAGGGACCAGCCTTGGGCACCGCCTCTACCATAGTAAAGAAAATACCTGTACCGATGGTAGAACCCACACCTATCATGGTCAGGGAAAACAAACCCAGTGAGCGATGCAGGCTATGGCCCTGATCGTCCGTCACTTGTTCGCTATGGTCTATGGGCTTGGTGCGGGTCAGTTGCTGACCCAGGCTAACTTGTCTCAAGATCTATCCTTCTGCTTATGCCAAATACCTGTTGAGTAAAGGAGCTGATGCCTGGCTATCATCCGGACCAAGGTCCAGGTTCAGCTGTCTGCCATTGTGCGGCCCAGGCCAGGCTTGCCCCGAAAAACGCCATGATAGCCCCAAATTTGCCTGCCTTGATGTCAGTCTGCTTATTTTTCCTGACTTCCAACAGCAGATTTATAGCAGAACAGAAGGGTGGTACAATTCCGCCCCATGTCCGCCCAACATATTTCCCTGTCGTGTTTTCGCCACCTGGTACGCGCAGTACTTCTTATGTATGTACTGACGCTGGGTGTCGCCATGGCATCTTCTGTGGTGAAATCCGGTCAGCAGGGCATGAATCTGATCTGTACCAGTACCGGCTATAAATTCATCAAAGCGGACGGCAGCGGTGTCAAAGAGACTGGCAAGAGCATGACGCACATGCTTGATTGCTCCATGTGTCTGGCAGCCAGTTTGCCTGCCAGCTTCCCGCAAACCACGGTTTTTGCTGCACCCCACGCTCTTTCCTACGCTACCCGCTCCATACCCGCTGCACGCCTGGCATCAATTGTTGCAGCACCTTTACCTGCACGCGGGCCGCCTGCTATCTAAAAAATTGAATTAGTTCAAACCGGCCATGCCTCCTGCACTGGCAAGTTTGCTTTGCGCATTTACATGCGCGTTCCAATTTTTAGATTATCATATATGTCTCCTTTACGCCCTTTGCGCTTGCGCGCATTGACAGCGGCGCTGACTGCCGCCTTCCCTTTGTCTTTATCTTTATTACCAGCTACTGCCTTCGCAATTGAAGCAATAGAAAATGCCACCCAGGCCGAACGCGTCATCATCAATGGTGACCGCCCATCCTCACTGCCCAAGGAAATCCCTACCACCATAGAAGGCATCAATGCCAAAACCATGGAGCAGACCATCAATGCCATCGATGCAGAAGATGCCCTGAAATACCTGCCCAGCCTGCTGGTGCGCAAACGTTATGTGGGCGACTACAACCATGCTGTACTGGCGACCCGGGCATCCGGGACAGGCAATAGTGCGCGCTCCATGGTGTATGCCGATGGCATCTTGCTGTCTAACCTGCTGGGCAATGGTGCAGCATTCACGCCACGCTGGGGCCTCGTGACACCGGAAGAAATCGAGCGCGTGGATGTGCTGTACGGCCCCTTCTCCGCTGCCTATGCCGGTAACTCTGCCGGTGCCGTAGTCGATTATGTGACGCGCATGCCCAAGCAATTTGAAGCCCATGCCAAACTGGTAGGTTTTAGCGAGAACTTCCAGCAATATGGCACCGACAAAAGCTATAGTGGCAAGCAGCTCAGCGCCAGTCTTGGTAATAAACAGGGGGCATTTTCCTGGTGGCTGAATGTGAACCAGCTTGATAGCGATGGCCACCCTATCGCCTTTGCCAACAAACTGACCTCAACTGGCGTCAGCAGCAACGCAGGCACAGCCGTGACGGGTGCCATTGCCGACAAGAACCCGCAAGGTCTGGACTGGTGGATACTGGGTGCGACAGGTCAATACCACACCACGCAAGACCATGCCAAGATCAAACTGGCATACGACTTTAGCCCGACTCTGCGTGCGAGTTACACCTTTGGCTACTGGCGCAACAATATGAACAGCGGCGTAGAAAGCTATTTGCGCGATGCTGCAGGCAATGCGGTATATAGCGGCGACATCAATATCGCAGGTAAAAAATATACCCTGGCCCCTACCGATATGTCGAACAGCAAAAACCAGCTTGAACATATCACCCATGGCCTGAACCTCAGGAGCAATACCAAAGGCGAGTTTGACTGGGAAGTGGCAGCCAGCCTGTATGACTACAACAAGGACATCGTCCGCGCACCGACAGTGGCGATCCCGCAGGCCAACGGCGGTGGCAATGGCCGGATTACAGATGGAGCAGGCACAGGCTGGAACACCCTGGCATTGAAAGGCATCTGGCGACCGACAGCAGAACACACTGCCGAATTTGGCTACCAGCGCGAGGCTTATCAAATGCGTACCCTGGTGTCGGATACGGATGACTGGATCAATGGCGCTGCAGCCAAACGCTTCTCTGCCTTCCAGGGCAATACCCAATTGCAAAGCCTGTATGCGCAAGATGCCTGGCGTATCAATCCGCAATGGAAAGCCATTGTTGGCGGCCGCTTGGAGCAATGGCAGGCAGATCGTGGAGCCATTTCATCAGCGACCAGCACCCTGCCCTTTGCTGAACGTAAGGAAAATTATTTCTCGCCCAAGGCAGCAATCGCCTTCAAAGCCAATGATGACTGGACCCTGAAGGCATCAGCAGGTCGTGCGGTGCGCATGCCTACCGTCTCTGAACTTTACCAGGGCAGCATTTCCACCACTGCCATCGTCAACAATGACCCCAACCTGAAACCAGAAAAATCCTGGACTACGGAATGGACGGCAGAACGGACGCTGAATGATGGCAAAGGTTTTCTGCGTACTACCCTGTTCCATGAAAGAACCAGGGATGCGCTGTATTCACAAGTGAACACCCTGGTCACGCCGAATGTGACGAATATCCAGAACGTCGATGAAATCCATACGACAGGGCTGGAGCTCGCCTACCAGGCTAGCGATGTATTTACCCGTGGGCTGGATTTGATAGCCAGCCTCACGTATGCCAATTCTGAAATAACGCGTAATGACAAGTTCCCCGCCAGCGTTGGTAAATGGCAGCCGCGCGTGCCAGCCTGGCGCGCCAATTTTGTCATCAGCTACCGCCCTGACGACAAGCTCAGCACCACGCTGGGTTTGCGCTACAGCGGCAAGCAATATGGCTCACTCGATAACAGCGACAGCAATGCCTTTACTTATCAGGGCTTTTCCAGTTTTGTGGTCGCTGATGTGCGCGTGCGCTATCAATTGGCCAGGCAATGGGTGGCCTCGGTTGGCATAGATAATTTGAATAATAAAAAATACTGGGCCTTTCACCCCTACACGCAACGCAGTGTCGTAGGTGAATTGAAGTTTGATTTTTAAACTGAATTAAACCAAAGGCGCTGTGGCTTTATGCTATGGCAATGATGGCCTTATCAATTAGTCAAATGCGCCTTTGCATAAGTTTCCTTGTCAATTTCCAGTACCTCAACACAAAGCTGCACATCCAGCCCATGCGGCCAGGCTTGTGCAGCCTGGATGACGGCCAGCACACGCTCTGACAATTCACATTTAACTTCGGTGCTGCGCCCTTTCAATATCGCCAGCTTGGCATGCAAGAAAGCCCGCGCAGCAGGCGCGGTGCCAATGACCACCTCATCAAAGCGGATTGCCCGGCTCTTGATATCGATCTCCTTGAAATGCCCTGTCTCTGCTAATGAAGTATTGATTTGCAACAGTAATTCCCTGGCTTGCAAGGGCAGATTACTGGAATATTCTACGGTCAGATGAGGCATGTTTTCTTTCTGTTGATAGGAGAAAATGTGGCTGAATTTTATAATGTGACCTGCATGAGCAGATAAGAATTCCTGATACCGGTCTGCACAAAACCGCAGGAAACATACATGCCAGCAGCCGGGTTTTGTGGATGTACAGTAAGAGAAACCTGCTCTATGCCACGCAGGCGTGCTGCATCCAATGCTGCCAGCATCATTAATTTGCCATAACCCTTGTGCTGAAATGCGGGCAAAAGTGCGATGCCGAGTTGCGGTGTATGTTCATTGATATATGCCAGCCCCATGCGGTCTGGCACGAGACGCATCCAGCACGCACCTATGGGAATATCTTCGCCCTCAATGTTGGCAATGATGCCGATATCGCTGGCACGCCCCCAGTCTTCTGCATAGATGCGTACATGGGGCAGTTGCAGGGTTTCCAGCGGACGCAAACCCGCAGGCGGCGGGTCCCAAAGGGCAACGTGCAGAAAATTCCAGAGCAAGTCCTGATGTTCAGGAAGTAAGGGGGAAAAGCGGATGCTCACAAGTGCCAAGCCTGAGTGTGGATTGCTTACGGATTGCTATTTTAAGCAAATACCCGGCTTCTTGCACTTAAGTCCATGCCATGTCTGCAAAATTTTATGAACGAGATACGGCAATCCCGGCAGAAGCACTGGCTTTCTTCAATTCTTCTTCAGCGTTACATCCGCCTACCTGCTCAGTATCGAAGATACGCGGTTCCCATTTACTTTCCATCAGGGATATTTTCTTGGCTGTGAGGTAGTAGCGGGTGCATGGCTGCACATCGAGAGCCAGTGTCTTCTGGGTCGGCACACGTGAACTGGAATGGCGAAGCTCCAGCGTCACCAGATGCTTGCCGGGTGTCACCGACACCGGCCCCTGGAAGTAATAAGTCTGATCGACAGCCACAATACGAACCCGGTATTCATGATCAATCAAAGGGCGGTCAGGTTTGCCGCTCAGATAAGAAAGAGGAGCCGTTGTCTCACAGGCCGCAAGCAAAGTCAGGACTGCTACAGCGGCAAATTTACATAAGGAGTTCATCTATTTTCTGCCACGGAATTGCTGTAAATTACAGTGTAAGAACATTGTAGGCCATGCTGCCATCGCCAGCCATGAACAAAAAGTATCAATTTGTACTTCAAAGCCTGGTCTGACAGTCGCGGTAGCCGGATTTCTGATGCATAATCACTAGCCCAATGACTAGGAGTATTCATGAGCATCACGATGATCATATTTTTCAAGGCCCTGATCGTAGTACCGATCACCTTGCTGCCCATCCTGAACCCCATTGCCATTGCCCCTATCTTCTTGTCCATGACAGGACCGATCGAGCCGCCACTGGCTAACCGGCTGGCAAAACGCATAGCCCTGAATTGTTTTTTCCTGCTCATGGGCGCTATCTTCATAGGCTCTTACGTACTGGATTTTTTTGGCATCTCCCTGCCCATCGTCCGGGTCGCCGGTGGCATCGTGGTTGCCATGGCTGGCTGGAAACTGCTGAACGATCAGGGCCAGGATAATTTGCGTAACTCTGTCGCCGCATCCCATGGTGGCAGCTGGACCCGTGAAGAATTGCGCCGCCGCAGTTTTTATCCTTTCAGCTTCCCCTTGACCGTGGGGCCAGGCACCATCGCCGCTTCAGTCACGCTGGGTACGCAGATGCCGCATAAGCCTGTGGATTGGATCATTACCGGCATCGCCTCACTGATAGGCGTCTTGCTGACCAGTCTGGTCATTTACCTGTGTTATCGCTTTGCCCGCAATATGGAGAGAATACTCGGCGATGTCGGCGCTATCGTATTGCTGCGCCTGTCTGCGTTTATTTTGCTCTGTATAGGCATAGAAATTGGCTGGGCTGGTATTTCTGATTTACTGGGAGATTTGAAGCACTGAGCAGTAACAGAGCACATGACAGGCATCAAGCCAGTCATGTGCTATTGACTTTCCTTTGAACAGTGGGCGGGACTTACTTATTCCGCGTTGGAGACCGGCTCGTTGAGCATCAGGGCATGCTCGACTATCTCGGTTTCGTCACCAATACGGCTATTCCAGGCGCGTACAAAATAATTCTTTTCGGCCTGTGTAGGCGCATCGTACCAGATCACCATCAGCGTGCCTTTGTGATCATGTATCTTGGCCAGCTTGGTAATACACACGGTATTGCCATCAATATCTGCCAGCCCCATCGCATAACCATAGACACGGCTCAGGCGCTCTATACGGTCTGGTTCGGTTTCGCTATTGGTGGCAGAAATTTTTGGGTGGTCCAGATACATGGCGCGTCTCCGTCTTCTGATAATCGTTTTTCATTCTAACTGATAGACAGCACTGTCGCTACCGGGATTTAAGCGCATCGCCCTGCCAGCCTGAAAAACTCAGGGCTTGTTGCGTTTTTCCCATTTGCACTCCTGCCTTGCCAGGACTTTGGACTCAGGATCAACCGTTTCCAGATACACATCAAAACCCCACAATCTGGCCACGTGCTTGAGCATTTCGCCTGTTTGCGGGCTCAGTGGGCGGCGCAGGTATTGGGTATGGCGCAGGGTCAGGGCCCGGTCTCCCTGCATATCGACAGACCAGACCTGGATATTGGGTTCACGGTTGCCGAGATTATATTGCCCAGCCAGTTGCTCGCGCAGATAACGGTAACCATGCTCATCATGAATGGCAGAAATCAGCAATTTATCCTTGCTGTCATCATCAAGAATGGAAAAGAAATGAAAGTCACGCATCAGCTTCGGTGACAGGAACTGGGCAATAAAGCTTTCATCCTTGAAATTGCGCATCGCAAACTGCAAAGTCTTTTGCCAGTCAGAACCGGCAAAGTCTGGGAACCATTCCCGGTCTTCCGCGGTTGGGTCTTCACAGATGCGGCGTATATCGCGCATCATGGCAAAGCCCAGTGCATACGGATTGATGCCGTTAAAGTAGCGGCTGCCTACCGGCGGCTGATAAACCACATTGGTATGACTCTGCAAGAACTCCATCATGAAGCCGTCACCAACGACGCCTTCTTCATACAGTTGTTGCAGTATGGTGTAATGCCAGAAGGTGGCCCAGCCCTCATTCATGACCTGGGTCTGACGCTGCGGATAAAAATATTGCGACACCTTGCGTATGATGCGCACAATCTCACGTTGCCAGGGTTCCAGCAGCGGAGAATATTTTTCTATGAAATACAAGAGATTTTCTTGCGGCTCGACCGGAAAACGCTGCTTGACCATACTCTCAGGTGCTTCATTGCGCCGTGGTATGGTGCGCCACAAATCATTGACCTGAGACTGCATGTACTTCTCACGCTCTTCCTGACGTTCCCGCTCTTCAGCCAGGGAAATACGGGCCGGGCGTTTATAACGATCTACGCCATAATTCTGCAAGGCATGGCAGGAATCGATGATGAGTTCCACCGCTTCCATACCATAACGCTGTTCGCAGTCGGCAACGTAATTCTTGGCGAACAGCATGTAATCAATAATGGCCTCGGCATCCGTCCAGGTACGGAACAGGTAATTCCCTTTAAAAAAGGAATTATGTCCGTAAGCTGCATGCGCGATGACCAATGCCTGCATGGTCAGGCTATTCTCTTCCATGAGGTAGGAAATGCAGGGATTGGAATTGATGACTATCTCATAGGCCAAGCCCATTTGCCCACGCTTGTAACTTTTTTCTGTCGATAAGAAATGCTTGCCGAAAGACCAATGGTTATAGGATACCGGCATGCCGACTGAGGCATAGGCATCCATCATCTGTTCAGCGGTAATGATTTCCAGCTGATTGGGATAGGTATCAAGGCCAAATTGCCCTGCTACGCGGCGTATTTCTTCGTGCGCCTGCTCTATCAGTTCGAAAGTCCATTCTGATTGTTCGGGCAAGGCGCGGGCATGTTTTTTCCTGGGGCTGACATGGTCGTTTTCCATGGATTACCTCATTTCGGCTGCTTCTTGAACAGTTCCCGAAAAACCGGATAAATATCCGCCGGCGTTTCTATTTTTTGCATCGCAAAGTGCGCACTTTGCTCGGCCACTTTTTCATATTCCAGCCACAGGTTTTGCGGCTGACCATCGGTAATTTCTACATAAGCATAATATTGCACCAGAGGCATGATGCTATTGAGGAGCAATTGCTTGCAAGTGGCGGAATCATTGTCCCAGTTATCACCATCCGAGGCCTGGGCCACATATACATTCCAGTCCGATGCGGCATAACGTTCACGCACAATTTGCGAGAGCAGGTTCAGAGCTGAAGAAACGATGGTGCCACCCGATTCACGCGAATGGAAAAAAGCATCTTCATCTACTTCCAGCGCTGTCGTGTGATGACGTATAAAGACAACTTCTATTTTTTCATAGGCGCGTGTCAGGAACAGGTAGAGCAAGATGAAGAAGCGTTTTGCCGTATCTTTTTTTTGCTCATCCATGGAACCGGACACATCCAGCAGGCAAAACATCACACACTGGCTGGCGGGCTTAGGCACCTTGACGCGGTTGCTGTAACGCAGATCAAATGGATCAAGAAAAGGGATGGCCAGCAGACGCATGCGCAGATGATGTATTTCCTCTTTCAGCGCAACGAAGTGAGGCTCTTTGGGATCTACACCTACTTCCAGCAAGACTGTCATTTCTTGTTCAGCATCTTTGAGCCTGCGGGCAGACTTGCCACCCATCGCTATACGCCGGCCCATAGCACCGCGCAAGGAGCGCAGCACATGCAGGCTGGACGCCGTACCCGAGGTTTTGTAACCTGCACGCTGGCTCTTGAAATCGGTCGTTGAAGTGAGCTGGGTCTTGACCATGTTGGGCAATTCCAGATCTTCGAAAAAGTAATTCATGAATTCTTCGCGTGACAATTGAAAAACAAAATCGTCTTCGCTGGGGTCTTCACTATTGCCGCCCTGCCCTTTGCCAGAGCCACCACTACCGCCTTTGGGCCTGGCTACCTGGTCACCGCGCTGATATTGCTCATTACCTGGCTGCACACCTTCCCAGACACCGCCATGGGCATGACCAAAAGTCGGTTCACTGACATCCTTGACGGGGATGGAAATGCGCTCACCACTTTCTATATCAGTGATAGAACGACCTTTAACTGCTCTGGCAACAGCATCCTTGATCTGTCCCTTATAGCGACGTAAAAAGCGTTCGCGATTCGGGGCAGACTTGTTTTTTCCCTGGACACGCCGGTCAATCAGATGAACCAAAATGCTCTCCCGTTTGCCCTGAAATTTCCTGTTTCACTCTTCTATTCATGCTGCGATCAAGAAGATTTCCTTACCCGCAGATACCATTCGCATAACAGGCGCACCTGCTTGGCGGTGTAGCCTTTGGCGACCATGCGTTCAACAAATTCCTGGTGCTTGTTCGAATCGTCGGCACTGGCTTTGGCATTGAAGGAAATGACAGGCAATAATTCTTCTGTATTCGAGAACATTTTTTTCTCGATGACCGTACGCAGTTTTTCATAACTGGTCCAGGCAGGATTTTTACCTGCATTCTGTGCCCTCGCCCTCAGCACGAAATTAACGATTTCGTTGCGGAAGTCTTTTGGGTTGGAAATACCTGCCGGTTTTTCTATTTTCTCCAGTTCATTGTTCAGGGCATCGCGGTCAAAACTCTCGCCGGTATCGGGATCGCGGAATTCCTGATCCTGTATCCAGAAATCGGCGAAGGTCACATAGCGGTCAAAGATGTTCTGGCCATATTCGGAATAGCTTTCCAGATAGGCCGTCTGGATTTCCTTGCCTATGAATTCAGCATAGCGTTGCGCCAGATATTCCTTGATGTACGACACATATTTTTGCTCAATCTCCGGCGCAAATTGCTCGCGTTCTATTTGCTGCTCCAGCACATATAGCAGATGAACGGGGTTGGCCGCCACTTCGGTATTATCGAAGTTAAACACCTTGGACAGAATCTTGAAGGCGAAGCGTGTAGAAAGACCATTCATGCCCTCATCGACACCGGCATAATCAGCATATTCCTGACGTGACTTGGCCTTGGGATCAGTATCCTTGAGGTTCTCGCCATCATAGACTTGCATCTTGCTGAAGATACTGGAATTTTCTGGTTCCTTCAGACGTGACAGCACGGCAAATTGCGCCATCATTTTCAAGGTACCGGGCGCACATGGTGCGGCTGCCAATGAGGAAGTACGTACCAGTTTGTCGTAGATTTTAATTTCATCATTGACACGCAGGCAATACGGTACTTTGACGATATAAATACGGTCGAGGAAGGCTTCATTATTCTTATTGTTCTTGAAGGTTTTCCATTCTGACTCATTTGAGTGAGCCAGTATGATGCCTTCAAACGGTATCGCGCCAAAACCCTCTGTACCTTTGAAATTGCCTTCCTGCGTGGCAGTCAACAACGGATGCAAGACCTTGATAGGCGCCTTGAACATTTCCACGAATTCCATCAAGCCCTGATTCGCCAGGCACAGGCCACCTGAGTAGCTGTAGGCATCAGGATCATCCTGCGCATATTCTTCGAGCTTGCGGATATCGACCTTGCCCACGAGGGAAGAAATATCCTGATTATTTTCGTCACCTGGCTCAGTTTTGGAAACTGCAATCTGCTTCAATACCGAGGGGTAGCGTTTAACCACACGGAACTGGTTGATATCGCCATTGAACTCATGCAAGCGCTTGACCGCCCATGGGCTGGGTATATTTTTCAGGTAACGGCGTGGGATACCAAAATCTTCTTCGAGCAAAATCCCGTCTTCATCTTCGTTGAACAAACCGAGAGGCGATTCATTGACGGGTGAACCCTTGATGCAGTAAAAGGGTATCTTCTCCATCAGCGATTTCAGCCTTTCGGCGATGGATGATTTACCGCCACCGACAGGACCCAGCAGATACAGGATTTGCTTGCGCTCTTCCAGACCTTGTGCGGCATGGCGGAAGTAGGAAACGACTTGTTCTATGACTTCTTCCATGCCGTAAAATTCACGGAAGGCAGGATAGATCTTGATGACTTTATTTGAGAAGATGCGTGAAAGCCGCGAGTCATGCCGGGTATCAACCAGCTCAGGCTCACCGATGGCAGCCAACATGCGCTCCGAAGCGCTAGCATATACCAGCCTGTCCTTCTTACAAAGATCCAGGTATTCCTGCATGGAATACTCTTCTTCACGAGTACGTTCGTACCGCGCGGTGTAGTTGTCAAAGATATTCATCCCGACCTCCATGGATAAGCAGAAAACTTGCAAATACCGAACCGGGCTAGTGACAATTCAAATCAAACTGATCACATCAAATTAATTGCCAGCCAGCACACTACAACTTTAGTGTAGTTGAAATTATCAAAACGTGCAGACGAAATTGTTACTCTGTGCAAAATGTTGGAAATAAGCAAAACGAATTCAGTTACGCTAATTTTGTTAAATGAATTAAGTAAAGCGAATTAGGTTAAACGAATTAAGTTAAACCTGCGCTTGAACATGATCACACACAAAGCATCAATCTACACTATCCAACGCAATTGCGTGGATGACGTTGACAGCGAATGTTAATTTATGTGATGAACAATTCCGCAGATGCACAAATTTTTCTGCGCATTCCATCGCAAATCATTGATGCATATGCGAGAAATATGACATGAAGAATATCAGGCAAGTTTGAATTTATAAGATGGCGCAGCTTCTTTGGCTGGCATTTCAGTGAGCAGCAACTCCAGTGCCGAGACTTCGAGTGGCCTGTAATAATAATATCCCTGGAAGTAATCGCAGCCTATCTCTTTGAGGAATCGTTCCTGCTCTTCGTTTTCGACACCCTCGGCCACCGTGTGACAAGACAGGATATTGGCCAACGAGATAATCGCCTTGATGATCATTTCGCTCTTCTTGTTATTGCCTATCTGGGCAACAAAGGAACGGTCAATCTTGACGCTCTGTGCCGGGAAATGGCTGAGCTTGGACAGCGATGAATAACCGGTACCAAAGTCATCAATCGCGATATTGAAACCACGCGCCTTGAGTTCATCAAGATGGTGTATGGTCAGGGCCTCATTCGCGATCAAGCCGGTCTCGGTAATTTCAAATTCGATATACGAAGGAGCAATATCATAACGGTTGCAACAATTGTCTATCAGTTGCAGCAAGTCATTGCGGGCGATATCTGTGGCTGACAAATTCAGCGCAATCACGGGGCAATCAGCAAAGCGGTTTAGCCAGTCCCTGACCTGGCAACACACCTGGTTCATGACATAGTTGCTGATCAGGCGTATCAGGCCTGCGCGCTCGGCAATCGGAATAAATTCTGCCGGTGCGACATTGCCCAGGCTGGGTGATTCCCAGCGCAGCAAGGCTTCCAGGCCTGCGATCTTGCCATGCTTATCGACCTTGGGTTGATATACCAGACGGAATTCATCTTGCTTGAGACCATTGACGATACCGACTTCAATCTCGACACTGCGACGTATTTGCAGGGCATCTTCTTCATCGAACAAGGTGACACTCTGGTCACTGGAGCGGCGGGCGGTATCAAGCGCCACTTCGCTACGGCGTATCAGGTCATCTGGATCAACATCTTCTGACCTCACCAGGGCGATACCGGCCGAGAACTGTATCAACAAATTCTCACCATTGATTTCCAGCTCTTTGGGTAAATTATTCCTGACTTTCTCTACCAGTTTGATAATTTCACCTGGGGTACGCGAATTCTCGACGACAAATGAAAACACGATGCTGCGCAGGCGTGCGCAAAAACAATTTTTGGGCAAGGCCCGTGACAATTCTTCAGCAAAACGGCGCAGCAGGATATCGCCAGTATGAGCACCAAACTGCTGATTGGCATGACGTATGCTGTTCAGCCGGAAAGACACCAGGGCAGTGACTTTGGTCTCATCATTATTGGCAAACACGCCTTGTAGTTGGCTGCGCAACATGTCACGGTTGGGGAGATTGGTCAGGGCATCATGACGGCTCAGGTAATCTTCACGTTGCAAGCTCAGTTGCAGCGCATGGTGCATGGAATGCAGGCCAGAAACATCGCGCAAGGCAACGATGTAGTGATCGGTAGAAGTCTGAGAAATATTTTCCAGTGCAACCAGCTTGCCATCACGCGTGCGGTAAGCCGACATGCGCATGTTTTCTGATTCTTCGGCGTTCGGGCTTTTCAAGCGCACACTGTTATCCAGCGACAACCAGCCAAACAAGGCGCGGTCGCCATCATCATCTGCCTCTCGTCCAAGCAAATTATTGGCTAGCTGATTCGCCTGCAGGATTTGCCCACTCGCATCAGTTAGCAACAAAGCTGTGCCGGCGTTCTGGAATACTTCTTCATATTGCGCATGGCTTACTTCCAGCGCTGCACTGGCCTGGCGATAGCGCAATGCTGATACGTCGAGTTCGTGCAAAACCCTGAACACAGCCAGCGGTACGCAGGTATTAAAGAACAGGAATAACAGAGACTGTATATAGGTATTACTGGCAGGCAGGGTCACATCAAAACCTGGCACATTGAACAGGGGACGGTTCAGCAACAGTAAAAGAAAAGGCAATACATTGAATGCCATGAGACCCAAGGCGAGCCGGGTACCAAAGAACAGCCTGGCAATAATCGGGGTGGTATAGATGAAGATATAGCCAAACTTGGCTATTTCGAACTGATCGACGAGACAAACAATGGCGAATGCAGACGCGTATACCGTGCCTATCAGTATAGCGGCACCAGCGCGCAGATGACGGGATGAATAGTACAGCCCCAATGCCAGCACAGCATAGAAAAAGCCAACTACCCACAACACCCGATAAGCACCAACTGCGATTGCGTCCAGGGAACTGTGAATCGCTACTGCCGCCTCCAGCACAAAGCCAGACATCAAAATGATACGTAGTGCACTTAATTTCCATGCAGCGTGCTCGGCAGGCGTTAATGCACTTTCATTAAGAAAAAGCCAGCGAAACATGTCATGCAATCAATATAAAAAGCCAGAACCTGTTGCGCATTCATGGAAAAAATACCTGCATTCTTGCGGCAAAACAATTATTTGCCCTGAGGTATCCCTGACCACATTCACATCAACAAATCCCTATGAATCTGTAAAAAAATGTTTCCAAAACAATTAGGCATTCTCTCATAGATTTAATTGATTTCCGCACATATTGTCACAATTAGCCGCATTAAAAATGAAAACTATTTTTCATTTGGTGAATTGAACGGATACTTATATTTCATATTGCGGTTCTTTTGAGGACAAAACATTCCAAACATTGCATTTAGATAATTAATTGCATGGGCTACAAATAAAATGCAGAAACGCCATTTCATTGCCAGAAAATAATGAAATGGCGGCGGCGACGGAGTTTCTGCATGCGGGTGGTTTTAAAGAAACTAAAAACCACCGCTCCCAGCAAATACTGCATTCAGGCAAGTTCAGGCAGCATCATGCACAGGATGTGATTGGCGGTGATACAAAAACTCCAGTACTTCAGTGCGGTAAGCTGCATATTGTGGGTTTTGCGCGAGTGCCACGCGGTCACGTGGCCTGTCCAGATCGACTTTCAAGATTTCACCTATAGTCGCTGCCGGGCCATTGGTCAGCATGACGATGCGGTCTGACAATAACACCGCCTCATCCACATCATGCGTCACCATAACCACGGTGGATTGCGTCTTGGCGACGATCTTCAGCAATTCATCTTGCAGATGAGCCCGCGTGAGGGCATCAAGCGCACCGAAGGGCTCATCCATGAGCAAGACTTTTGGTTCTATCGCCAGCGCGCGGGCTATACCTACACGCTGCTTCATGCCACCGGAAATTTCATTCGGACGTTTTTTCTCGGCATGCGTGAGACCCACCAGTGACAGCGCTTGCATGGTGCGCTTTTGCAACTTGGTCCCATTCTCGGTTGCGCCAAATACCCGCTCCACCGCCAGAAAGACATTTTCATAGCAGGTCAGCCAGGGCAACAAGGAATGATTCTGGAATACCACGCCGCGTTCTGGTGATGGGCCAGAAATTTCCCTGTGCGCGCACAGCAAGGTACCGGCACTGGCATTCGTCAAGCCAGCAATCAAATTCAACAGCGTCGATTTGCCGCAGCCGGAGTGACCGATCAGGGTGATGAACTCGCCCTTTTTGACATTCAGATTGATATCGCGCAATGCATGAAAACTGCCCTTCCTGGTATTGAAGACCATCTCTACCTGATTGATCTCTATGTACTTGTTGTCGATTTCATTCATGATCATGTCCCCACATCTTCATAAGTAAAGGCGCGTGCGATTGCCACCAGGATTTGTTCGAGTATCAGCCCCACCATGCCGATGACGACGATAGCGATGATGATGTGTGGTACGTTCAGATTATTCCATTCGTCCCATACCCAGAAGCCTATGCCTATCCCACCGGTCAGCATTTCTGCCGCAACGATGACCAGCCAGGCCGTGCCTATCGCCAGCCTAACGCCGGTCAGCATATAGGGCAGAACCGAAGGCAGGAGAATGCGGGTGATGATTTTCCATTCAGACAAATTGAGTACGCGGGCGACATTCATATAATCTTGCGGCACACGCTGTACACCGATTGCAGTATTGATGATCATGGGCCAGATTGAACAAATAAAAATAGACCAGATCGCCGCCGGATGAGCCGACTTGAATACCAGCAAACCTATAGGCAGCCAGGCCAGCGGCGAGACCGGCTTCAACAGACTGATGATGGGATTAAACATGCCGGACAAAAACTTGAAACGACCTATCAAAAACCCCAACGGTATGCCTACCGCTGCAGCCAAGCCAAAGCCAACTGCAACCCGTTTGAGCGAAGCAAAAATATTCCAGCCTATACCCTGGTCATTTGGCCCTTTTTGATAAAAGGGATCAGAGAATACCTTGATGGCTTCCTGCAAAGTCACCCATGGTGACGGAAAAGTCGTGTTCTTGATTGCAATGATTTCCCAGATCAAGATCAGCATGCCAACACCAAATAATGGTGGCAACACACTCAGAAAAAATGGCCGGAAAGAACGTGGTTTTTTTTCTGTTTTGGTTTTGATCTCCTTTGCCACGTTAACTTCCGTGACTGTAGTTGCTGCGCTGCTGGTATCACCTGCGGCAGACATTGCACCATGTACCAAGGTATTCATGACGACTCCTCAAGCCTTGATTTTGAAAGAAGCTGCGTAGGCAGCCGGGTTCTTGCCATCCCAGACTGTACCGTCCATGAACTTGCTGCTGCGCATGGGGTCTTTTGGTACGGATACCTTAGCCATGGTCGCGGCGTCCTTGTAGATGTCGATGCGGTTAACCGCTTTTGCCACTGCTAGGTAATCCGGGTCAGCTTTCAGCATACCCCAGCGTTTGTGCTGAGTCAGGAACCACATGCCGTCTGACAGGTAAGGGAAATTCACTGCACCATCATTAAAGAATTTCATGTAGTTGGGATCATCCCAGGTCTTGCCCAGGCCATTTTGATAGCGCCCCAAAATACGCTGATTGATGACATCAACCGAGGTATTGACATAGGACTTATCGGCAATGGTTTCTGCCATCTTGGTCTTATTGGACAGGGACGCATCTATCCAGCGGCTGGCATCAAGGATCGCAGCTACCATGGCACGTGCCGTGTTTGGATATTTCTGTACGAATTCAGAAGTGGTACCCAAAACTTTTTCTGGATGATCTTTCCAGATGTCCTGTGTCGTTACTGCCGTAATGCCTATGCCGTCTGCAATTGCCCTGTGGTTCCAGGGTTCACCTACACAATAACCATCCATATTACCAACCCGCATATTTGCCACCATTTGTGGTGGTGGTACGGTAATGACCTTGGCATCTTTCATGGGGTTGATACCGTGGGCAGCCAGCCAGTAATACAACCACATTGCATGGGTACCGGTAGGAAAAGTCTGGGCAAAAGTGTATTCGCGCTTGTCGGTTTGCATGAGCTTGGCCAAACCTGCGCCATCTACAGCGCCCTTCTCTGCCAGCTTCTTCGACAAGGTAATCGCCTGCCCGTTATTGTTCAACGTCATCAGCACGGCCATGTCTTTTTTATTGCCGCCTACCCCAAGCTGTACGCCGTAGATCAAACCATATAAAACATGGGCAGCATCGAGTTCACCATTGACGAGTTTGTCACGCACGCTGGCCCAGGAAGATTCTTTGCTCGGGATAATCTTGATACCGTATTTTTTATCAAAACCCAGCACTGATGCCATCACGACGGAAGCACAATCGGTCAGAGGAATAAAGCCTATGTGCACCTCTTCTTTTTCTGGTTTGTCTGATCCCGCTGCCCATACCCCACCTGTACTCAAGCCCATGATGCCTGCCCCGCTTGCCAGTGCAGCAGTTTGCAAGAAACTGCGACGATTGAAATTAGGTTCATTTTCTTCCTGGGTCTTGATGAGGTTGTTAGAAGATTCCTGATTTGACATGTCTGCACTCCAGCTAAATTAATTTCTATTAGGACTTACGCAAAACCGCCCTAGCTGCGTTGTTAGCTCCTAGCCGTACTAAAGTACTGTCTTCGTCGCTACGCCTTGCCAGGACAATTTTGCGTAAGTCCCGTCGATAATAAAAAAGGTGTCGTCCCACCACGGATAAACCGTATGGAAAGACACCTTTGTCTTGTGAGGTGACCGCCGTTAGTCAGACTCACATTTTTTCTTAAGCACCAGCTTTGGCACTTTCTTTAACCATAGCAATTGCCGTGCCAGCTCAAATTAAAGGCCTTGGCTCCTCATGCCAATACTATGAAGCGAAATCCTCTTAAAAATACCAGTTGCTGCGCACTCAAATGACGCAACGCACCATTTGCATGCACAAGCTTGGCTCAGCCACCGAGCAAATCCGCCACATCCAGCATGCGCTGCGCCAGATCGACCAGCTTCAGGTTCTTTTCCATGGCTTGCTTACGCATTTTTTGATAGGCCTCGTTTTCTGAGAGATGATGGCGTTCCATCAGCAAACCCTTGGCACGTTCTATGGTTTTGCGCTCTTGCAGCTTGGCCTTGGTATCGGATAATTCGCTACGCAGCTTTTGATCTGCATTGAAGCGCGCCATGGCGACATCGAGCACAGGCTTGATGCGCTCAGACTGCAAACCGGCAACCACATAGGCCGAGACGCCAGCTTCCATGGCCGCGGCCATATTGGATTGATTGCCATCTTCAGTGAACAAAACGATGGGACGCGGCGCATCGCGAGTCAGCATGACCATATGTTCCAGCACATCACGCGAATCAGACTCGGCATCAATAATGATCATCTCGGGCTGCAACTGGGCGATGCGCTCG
This sequence comes from Undibacterium sp. TC9W, assembly GCF_049339865.1. Classification (NCBI taxonomy): domain Bacteria; kingdom Pseudomonadati; phylum Pseudomonadota; class Betaproteobacteria; order Burkholderiales; family Oxalobacteraceae; genus Undibacterium; species Undibacterium sp. TC9W. Next base: position 184,652 of record NZ_JBMPPJ010000010.1, read on the forward strand.
CTCATATAGATATCGCCAGGGATAACGGCGATGATGTTATAACCCGCTTGCAGCAAGCCTATGCGCAAGGCGCGTGAGCGGGCCAGCTGTGCCTGGGCATGCTCCTGCAATTCGTCTTCGCGCTGAATGACCGTGTTCACCACCACAATCCGCAGACTGGGTGATACTGGTGTTGTCGCTTCGTCAGTATTTGCTTTGCCGCGCATTGATGGCCTATGCCAGATATAATTACGTTTACCAGCAATAGCAAGAATCACACCAATCCCTGCACTGGAATACAGGCGGCCAATCACTTGCATTCTTGCCATGCCTATGTCATTCGCTTGCTTTTCCCTTAATTAGAAACAGATATGATAGTTCTCGGCGTTGAATCCTCCTGTGACGAAACCGGTCTGGCCCTGTATGACACAGAGCGCGGCCTGCTTGCCCATGCACTGCATTCGCAAATCGCCATGCACCAGGAATATGGTGGTGTCGTGCCCGAACTGGCTTCGCGCGACCATATACGCCGCGCCCTGCCCCTGCTGACCGAAGTGTTGACTAAGTCTGGCACAGAAAAACAGGCCATAGATGCGATTGCCTATACCCAGGGACCTGGTCTGGCGGGTGCCTTGCTGGTTGGTGCCTCGGTTGCCTGTGGCCTGGGCATGGCACTGGATAAGCCCGTGCTCGGTGTCCATCACCTGGAAGGCCATTTGCTGTCTCCCCTGCTGGCCAGCAAGCCACCGGAGTTCCCATTTATCGCCCTGCTGGTCTCCGGTGGGCATACCCAGTTGATGCGGGTGGATGGCGTCGGTCGTTACCAGCTATTGGGAGAAACCCTGGACGATGCTGCGGGTGAAGCCTTTGACAAGTCAGCCAAATTGCTGGGTCTGTCTTATCCCGGTGGACCGGCTATCTCGCGCATGGCAGAGTTTGGTGACCCGACTGCCTACCAGTTCCCGCGTCCCATGCTGCATTCCAAGGACTTGAACTTCAGTTTCTCTGGTTTGAAGACAGCGGTACTGACGGTTGTTAAAAACCACCCGGCAAACATCTGTGAGCAAGACAAGGCAAATATTGCGCGTGGCTTTGTTGATGCTATCGTCGCCGTGCTGACCGCCAAGTGCGTCACCGCGATGAAAGAAAGTGGACTGAAGCGTCTGGTGATCGCTGGTGGCGTTGGTGCCAACCAGCAGTTGCGCGCATCCCTGAATGCGGCAGCGGCAAAGAAGCGCTTCCAGGTATATTACCCTGAGCTGGAATTTTGTACCGACAATGGCGCAATGATCGCCTTTGCCGGCGCCATGCGCCTCAAAAACAATCCTGGCCTGGCGACCAGGGATTACGGTTTTAATGTGAAGCCGCGCTGGCCTTTACAGGAATTGATTGCCGCCTGATTTTATCCACGGCAGGGCTATTTATAGATGCCACAGCCGACGATCACATTCTCGAATTTTTCCACATACATGGACTTGGGTTCGATCTGCTTGGTCGTGGGATTAATGAATTTATAATCCTGCCAGGCCTTACCCTTGGCTTTGACCAGTTCTATACGCTCGCGTATAAAAAATTTGCCATCGATATCGGTGAGGTCAAACATTTCCTTGCCTACCATCTTGGGATTCAGGTGAGCGAGATTTTTGCCACTCATGTCATAGACAACGACATATAAGTCACGGTCCTGGTACTGACCATCGCGCTTGTTAATCTCGGCTACAGTCGCCTCGACACCATGCTTTTTCATCGCATCGATGGCTTTTTGCACCATGGCCTTGGCCTCATTGGCGCTGCCATGCTCTGCTGCCTGGGCCGGAAAACTCATCAAGCCCAGAGTGAACAAGCCTGCCATCCAAAGTTTCACAAATCGCGTCAGCATATGCAACCCCTCATTTATGAATAAAAAAGCACGGCGCTTTTTAAGCATAAATGAGGGGTAGCGAATAATCTAGATTTATTTACAATATTTAAGACTTATTTTTTCTTGTCCTGCTTTTTATCTTCTTTCTTGTCGTCTTTCACTGTCGTCTTCTTGCTACCCAGACGGCTTTCCTTGCCTGCAATCAGGTTCGCGATATTCTGACTATGGCGATACACCAGCAAGGCGCTCATGATGGCAATTGCCAGCATTTTGACATCCGGGCCAAACAGCAGGCCATAATAAAAAGGCGCAAATATCGCTGCGACCAAGGCAGCCAGCGAAGAATAACGAAAAGCAAACGCCACCATCAGCCAGCTCGCCAGCGTTGCCACACCCAGCCAGATATCGATGCCGATCAATATACCGGCTGCCGTCGCCACGCCTTTGCCGCCAACGAACTTGAAAAATACTGGCCACAAATGACCGATGAACACTGCTAGAGCAACGATGGCAACGCCGGTGTCACCAAGATCAAACTGATCCTGGTAGTGAATTGCCAGCCATACCGCCAACCAGCCCTTGAAAGCATCGCCTAATAATGTCAACACCGCTGCAGCCTTGTTCCCACTACGCAGTACATTAGTCGCGCCCGGGTTTTTTGAACCATAAGTGCGCGGATCGGCCAGACCAAACAGCTTGCTGACCACCACTGCAAACGACAGTGAACCGATCAGGTAAGCGGCAACTGCCGCCAGTATTGTATTCATCTTATTCCTTCATTTCTTTAAGCTTCGCAAGTATAAGCCAGGCTAGTAGCAGAATGAGCCAGCCTCGCAAAATTCTTGAAACCGGATTCATTCGTCGATGGCACAATCGACTGGCCGTGCCTGCAACAGACTTTCCAGCAAGCCGGGAGCTATACCTATCAGATAGCCGCGCTGGCCACCATTGATATAAATCTTTGGCAGCGCCAGTATGCTGCGCTCCACATAAACGGGCATGGCCTTTTTAGTGCCAAAGGGGGACGTGCCACCAACCAGATAACCAGAATGTTTTTGCGCATTTTCAGGCTTGCAGGGTTCGACTGACTTGCAGCCTATCTGCCGAGCCAGGTTTTTGGTAGAAACCTTTTTGTCCCCATGCATGAGCACGATCATGGGCTTGGCAGCTTCATCCTGCATGACCAGGGTTTTCACAACGTGGTGCTCATCCACACCGAGTTCACGGGCGGACACTGAAGTGCCGCCATGTTCTTCATACGCATACGGGTGCTCGGTAAATTCCACCTTGTGCTTGCGCAGCAACTGAGTTGCCTGGGTTACTGATACATGTTCTTTTTTGGCCAAATTACACTCTCAAAAAACTGGATTTGTAAAAAACAGGCACAGATTATATCGCCTCAGGATGTCTGGCTGGGACGCAAGTGCGTGTTCAACATCATTTAATTTGGGCTCCTGGCAAGAATGAACTTGCAAATCCAGGTATCGATTACGTCGAATGCAAACATTAAAAACGCTCCTGAACACACTTCAGGCAAGCGAGAAACATATTTAAACTACAAAAATTCAATTTCATCAAGATACAAGATGACAAATAAAAAAAGCACAAAATAATGTCAGGAAAATATGGAAATTTTCGAATTCTCAAGCCTCAAATAATGATTTACAAAATTTCATATTTATTAAATGCATAATATTTATTTCCGTAGTTTGCAAGCAACAATTATTAACAATCCTGTTACATCCCATTACATAATACCGCGCAAGCCAGATGGTCACTCTGGCTTTGCCTGCATGGCTAAAAAAATATAACAGGCCATGCAGTTAGCTCTATCGGCGCTGACCAAACCGACCATACAACAGCAAAACGGTTTGATTGCCGCCGATAAAATTAATAACAACTTAAGGTGGAAGTGAAAATATATGTACCTGAAAGAAAAAAAAGCTTCTCAATTGGTGCGTACTGCCCTGTGCCTGATGGCCGGCTCTATGCTCACCATGAACGGTTACGCGCAAGCCGTTACAGAGGAACCTGCAAAACTGCAAAAAATTGAAATTACCGGTTCAAACATTAAACGTGTGCAGACCGAAGGTGCCTCACCGGTACAGATCATTACCAGGGCAGAGCTGGAAAAAACAGGTGCCACCAGTTTGTCATCCGTTATTCAAAATCTTTCTTCAAACAATGCCGGTGCCCTGACCGGTGTTGAATACAACGGTTTCTCTCCAGGCGCAACGACTGCATCACTGCGTGGTCTGGGTAGCGGCGCCACTCTGGTACTGGTCAATGGCCGCCGTATTGCACAATATGGTATTACCGGCTTCCAGTCACAGTTTGCCAATCTTGACGCGATACCTGTGGGTGCCGTTGATCATATCGACGTCTTGCTCGATGGCGCATCCGCAATCTATGGTTCGGAAGCGATCGCAGGCGTAATCAATATCTGGCTGAGAAAAGACTACACTGGCAGCGAAGTCAAAGTCAGTGGCGGCACAACCTCTCACGGCAAGGCAAAATCCAAAGACTTCAATCTCTCCTATGGCATGGGCGATATTGCAGCAGACAAGTTTAATCTGATGGGCTTTTTTGAGCATCACGACTCTGATGCCCTATCCATGCGCGACATCAATGCCTATAACAGCCAGGATTACCGTGGCTTTGGCATTACCAAAGGCGATCGCCGCACAGCTTACTCAGTACCCGGTAATGTCCTGATCAATAACGTCATTACTGCCCTGCCAGGATGCCCTACTGCTAACCTGGCACCAAACGGCCGCTGCCTGCTGGATCGTTTTGACTGGACTGATGCGGTTCCTAAACGCTCCAACGACTCCTTCTTCGCCCGTGGCGAATATCAATTCAGCGCGAATCACAGCTTCTTCATCGAAGCTGGAGTCACACAAATCAAAACCAATTTGCGTTTTGATCCGCAGTTTTATGCGAACGATGATACTGGTACTTTCACGGTAGCTGGCGGCAAGAATTACCTGGTGCGTACTGGCGACCTGGGTGCCCGCACTATCGATGTCAAGGATACTGAAACACGTGTCATCGGCGGTTTCAAAGGCGCATTGGGGGGGTGGGAATACGACACTTCCGTCGGCTATCTACAAAGTAAAGTCAACGTAGATCAACGCGGATTCATCATCACCGATCAGATGGAAGCCGCACTGGCAAATGGCACTTATGTGCCTGGCGCCGCCAACAATGCAGCCGACGTGCGTGCCAGAATCTCCCCTATGTTAAGACGCCAGGGCGAGAATAAAACCTGGTTTGCTGATCTGAAAGTCAGTAATTCTGAATTGTTTGAATTGCCAGGTGGCTTTGCCGGTGGTGCTGCCGGTATTGAATACCGCCGCGAATCCACCAGTGACGTCGATGACCAGTACTTCCTGGATCAACGCGTTTATTCCATCGGTGGTTTGCCAAAGTTGCCATTCTCCAGCCGTAATGTCGCATCTGCGTATGGCGAACTGAACCTGCCTGTATTGAAATCCCTGGAATTATCTACTGCGGTGCGTGCAGATAATTACAGTGTTGGTGGCAACTCCCTGACACCGAAGATAGGTGCAAAATGGAGTGTGCTTCCAACTGTAGTGTTGCGCGGCACGATTGCAAAAGGCTTCCGTGCGCCTAACTTCCGTGAAATTTCTCCATCTGTCTCCGTTGGTTTCTACAACGGTCAGCAAGATCCGGTACTGTGCCAGACTGGTGAAGAACCAGACTGCAATATCTCGCTGAAGGCAAACATTTCTGGTAATGCCAACCTCAAGCCAGAAAAATCCACCAGCAACACCATCGGTATCGTTTGGGAACCTGTCAAGGACTATAGCGTCACCCTAGACTATTACAAGATAGAACGTCGTGATGAAATCAGCTCTCTGGACATCACCTATTTGCTGTCGAACCAGAAAGACCCTAACTTCGCGAAATACATTACCCGCGATAAAGGTGGTCATATCACTGAAGTAAGCCTGCCATACATCAATATCGGCAAGACCCAGGTCAGCGGCTTTGATCTGGACTTCAAGGGCAAACAGAATCTGGGCGAATACGGCAAATTGAACTTCCGTTCAAAAATGTCCTTGACCAGGGAATATCTGACAACGCCATTCCCGGATAGCGAAACTGTCGACTACAACAAGACTTATAGCCAACCTGAATTCCGTGGCTCCCTCGCAGTTGGCTGGGAAAAAGGACCATGGTCACATGAAGCGTCTGGTAACTATATCTCTGGTTATGACTATGTTGGTACACCGGCAGACAGCTGCAAGATCGACATCATCTATGGCGCTCCTGCTTCCTACTGCCGCGTAGCTTCCACAACAACCTGGAACTGGTTTACAGGTTACAAGGGCTTCAAAAACATGGAACTGGCATTGAACATCTCCAACCTGTTCGATACCAAGCCACCATTTGATGCCCGTAGCGCGCTGAATAATGGTTCATTCCCATACAACTCAGGTTATAACAGTCCATTTGGCCGTCGTTTCCAATTCTCTGTTAAGTACGCGTTCAAATAATCAAAGCGATTATTGAAAAAACACGCAGCATTGCATCCATGTACAAGTAAATACAGGATCAAATTTTTGGGGGCCTAGTGCCCCCATTTTTAGGAGTAAACATGAAATTTCGTACAACGCTGCAACATGTGATCGTTGCCGCTTTTGCTGCCTTGCCTATCTACGCTGCACATGCCGGAGCCCCAGCAGAAACCAAGGCGTATCAGAGTGCTGCTGAAATACCGGTAGAAGTTTTCTTCAAGCTGACTGATTACCGTGACTTGTCGATGTCACCAGATGGAAAAACCATCGCCGCCATCGTGCCACTGAATGGCCGTGGCAATTTGGTATTGATAGATCTTGCCTCGCGCAAAGCCAAAGTCATCACTTCATCTCCCCGCTTTGACGTTGCCGAGAGTCGCTGGGTAGGTAATAAATATCTGTTCTATCGCACTGCCGACGGACAAGAAGCAAGGGGCCGTTTTGTCTATAAAGGTTCCTACTACTACGATATAGACAATGATAAAAGCATGGAGCTGGAAAATACGAATGAACGCAAGAAAGGCGACATTCATATTGACAGCATCATCATGGCAGAAGGTAATGATTCGCCAGAAGCCTATGTTTCCATGCGCGGAAGAAGCAAGGAATATGCGGATGTCTATAAATTCAACTTCAAAACCAGGCGCTCGCAATTATTGACGTTTGAATCGCCAGGCCGTACAGAAGGCTGGGAACTGGATACTCACAAACGTCCACGCATCGCACAAAGAGGTGAAATCCGTCCTGCAGCCGGCCAGCCGCAAATGACTGCTTACTATCACCGCCCCATCGACAGCGACAAATGGGAAAAGATATTCGAGCAGTCGAGCTACAACGATGGCACGATGTACGACGTGCTGGGCTTTGACAACGATGACCGCACCTTGTATGTCTCGACCAACAAAGATGGCCTGGATAAAATGGCCGTGTTCAAGTATGACACTGTCACTAAGAAATTTGGTGAACTGGTGCATGCGGACCCTATATTTGATATCAATGGCCAGGGTGCCAGCGCACGCTTGATACGCGAAAGCGATGACGAGAATGGCAAGGTCGTCGGCTTGTATTATGATGCAGCTAAACCAACGCGCATCTGGTTTGGCAATAGCGCGAGAAAATCCCTGTCTGAGCAAATCGATGCCTCCCTGCCGACAACCTACAATGCCTTCAGGCTGTCTTCTGATGGAAGCAAGGCTTTGGTCCATGCCACCTCAGATATTCAGTCTGGCATTTACTATTTGTTTGACACACAAAAGAAAACCCTGGAACCCATAGTGCAAGACCGGGAGTGGGCAAATCCGGCCTTGATGGCAGAGCGCAAATATATAGGCTTCAAGGCACGTGACGGCTTGCCTGTGTATGGCTACCTGACCTTGCCTAAAGGCACTGAAGCCAAGAACCTGCCATTGATCATGAATATTCATGGTGGCCCTATGGTGCGTGGCTATCACTTCTCTTCCTGGGGTCGTTGGCCTGAAGCGCAATTCTTTGCCTCGCGTGGCTATGCCGTCCTGGAACTGGAACCACGCGGTTCTGAAGGTTATGGTCGCAACCATTATGTCAAGGCTTGGAAGCAATGGGGCGGCACCATGCAGGATGATATCAATGATGGTGCCATGTTCCTGGTACAGGAAGGCATCGTCGATAAAAAACGCATGGCGCTGATGGGTGGTAGTTACGGTGGCTACGCATCCCTGCAAGGCATGACCAGAGACCCTGATTTGTGGCGCTGCGCCAGTTCTGTCGTGGCTGTCAGTGATCTCGGTCTCTTACAGAATGTTTCCTGGTCAGATACCTCTGAAAACGCAGATGCTGCAACGGGCGGCTACCTGAACAATGAGTTCAAACTCTGGGTAGGCGATTCCAAAGCCGATGCAGCCTTGTTTGAATTGCGCTCACCAGCCAGGAATGCCGCCAATGTCAAGGGCCCCATCATGCTGACCATGGGCTCCGATGACAAGCGTGTTCCTTTGATTCATGGTGAAAAAATGCGTGATGCCTTGTTGAAAGCTGGTAAAACCCTGGATTACAAGGTCTATCCAGAAGAAGGACATGGTTTTAACAAAGACGTTAACGTATTTGACTTGTACAACCGTAGCGAGAAATTCTTTGCTCAGTGTTTGAAGAAATAATGTTGATTCTTTAGGCAATCCTAGCCAAGTTCACTATGCAAGGCAAAAAATCCCCTGTGATTTCAGGGGATTTTTTTTGTTCTGTCATTTCCTGAAAAAATGAAGCAGGAAGGCACAGTGAATAAAAAAGCGCCAAGAAACTTGGCGCTTTTTCAAGAATCTAGCTCATGCTCACTCTATTTTAGTGATAGGTGGCTGATAAGGAGTAGGGATCGCTCCATTAGGGCGGGGTGGATTTCCTGGCGCCACGACTTCTATCGGGACACTACCAACAATCTCAACTGGTGAGGCAATGATTGGATTATCTGGACTTTCACCGTCACCGCCGGCAATCAGGCTCAATTCTTCATTTGAAATCAAACGCATTTGACACTACTCCATTGTAGGTAAATAAATCATGTCTGTTCAGACATGAGCATTTGCACCATTCCCGGCTTTTTGTGCCTGGAACAGCATCCTGACACGGGACTATGCACTTTCATGCATACAATCACATGCCTGAATTCTTTTTCCGCACTTCTTCACCCAGCCACATATCCAACTGCACAGGCAAATAAAGGCTGCTTTAACTTTAAAAAAGCAACAAGAAACACATATCGATAGCACACTTCTAAGTCAGCATAAGTTGCCAAATTATATTTTATAAAATATCACACAATAAATACTACATCAACAATAAATGGATAAATTTTTTCCCATTTATACATGCATTTGATATCAGAGTAAATCAGCAATGCAATTGAAAAATGCGTTCAATTTAAAACTTGGCATGCATTACTTACTCAGCTTGAGTAAAGGGCAAAACAGTCGCTCGCTATTCTATTTTTTTTCAGCAAACATGAAAAAAGCCCCGTGCTTTTACACGGGGCTTTCCAGCTTGCCAGAAGTCAGTATTTGAAAATGATGCTAATACTGGATGCTGCAAAAAATGACTACATTAAACGACTGGATCAAACGCCAGCCCTTACCAGTGAAGCCTTCAATACTTCATTCAAGGTTGCCAGACTTTCAGACAAATGCGCACGGGATTCCGGGCTCATAGGCTTGCCGACTGCACCACGGATAGCTACCAGCAACTGGTTTGCCTGCTCTCTTTGCAAACTGCGGGCATCAGCCGGGGCAGTGGCAGACGGTTTCAGCAAGGCATTCGACAAACGCTTCAGGTGTTCACGTTGCAGATTGCGGCGGGCCGAACTGATATCTGTACCACTTGCCAGCTCACTCCAGATATTCGATTGCAGGTTTCCGTACAGCTCATGCAGGGACAATACCTTTTTAGGGTCGCGCAATTTCTCTGCATTATTGAGCATGCGTTGTGCCACCAAATCCGACATCAATTGATCCAGAGCCCCAGTTTGCAGGCTCAGCAAACGTGCAGATATTGACACGTCATTACGATTGGCACGCTGGAAGTGATCAACACCCAGGCGACTCAGGAGCTCTGGTGTAAATACAAAACTCTTGGCCGTGAACAGGCTGTCAGAGACCAGCTTCAAAGCCTGGCGCTGACGTTCTACCGCGATAGGCGTGAAAGTGGCGCGGCCAGTACCAGCGTGGTCACGCAAGAAAGTGGTACCGCCGACATATTTCGTCGCCAGAGGTACGGTACGGGCAAACTGGCCAAAACCGTATTCAAAACTACGGCGCAGGGTTTCATAGCTGTCACCCGCTTTTAACTGACGTGTTTGCAACCTGTCCCACAATTCGCGTGAAATCGTCAAACGTTTTTGTATATAGACCAGAGGGTCAGAGCCCAGATCAAACACATTGACGTCAGGATCAGAAACCATGGTACCTGCAGAATCTTCGTCCGTACCATATGCCAGCAAAGGCTCGGTAGAGCGTGAAGCAATGCGGGTCAGCTCATCTTTTTCTTTGTCGGCATCGATAGGCTTGTAAGCGTATTCAATTGCCCAGTAATCATAAGGGCCAAGAGAGGACATGACGTATTCGCCCTGAGGCTCACCCTTGGTCGCCAGGTTGAAAGGCACATAGTCCATAACTGAGCCAGCCATGCCATTGACTTTGGTGAACGCCGGGTCTTGCAATTGCTTCAGGGTATAGATCGTGGAAGAACGGAAGTTATGACGCAAGCCCAGAGTGTGGCCAATTTCATGCATGATGACGTCTTTAACATACGCTTGTGCCAGTGCTTCGGCTTTTGGGCTGTCCATGTCCATTTCACCACGGGCATCCAGCAAGTCCATGGCGAAACCCATTTCCATTGACGCTTCGTGGGCAAAATTACAGTCACCCTGGGCATGCAGCGCATGTGTCTGCGCATCTTCACCTATCATGCGGCGGGCACCGCGGGCGAAGACATCCGACATACCGATATCTGCATCCAGAATTTCGCCGCTGCGCTCATCGACACGTGACGGGCCAATCGCGAAGCCGACGTCTGCACCGACAAACCAGCGTATCGAGGCATGACGAGAATCCATGGTATCAAAAGCGTCTTTTTCAGTTTGCTGTTTGACGACCACGGCGTTTTTGAAGCCTATCTTTTCAAAAGCCTTGTTCCATTCGAGCACGCCTTCAGTGATCGATTTACGATATTTCTCTGGTACGTTCTTATCCAGCCAATACACGATAGGCTGTTTTGGTTCTGACAGTGCTGCTGTCGGGTCTTGCTTTTCCAGGCGCCAGCGATTCACGTAATAACGCGAAGTCTTGGGTTTGAGGTCTTCGGTGAAATCGTAGCTGGTCGTCACAAAATGTCCCAACCTGTCATCTGCGAGGCGTGGTCGCATGGCTTCAGTTGGCAGCGCTGAGAAATTAAAATAAAAACCTACGAAAAAGCTGCGCGGATCAGGTGTCGTTTGTGGGGGCGTAGGCAGAGCTACTGGCGGTGGCACCAATGGAGAAGCAGCAATGCGTGGTGTCATGAAATGTGCATTCACAAACAGGCCTGCCAGAGACTCATCCGTATTCAGCTTGCCGAAGCTGGTATTGGCCTTGTCCAGGATATACATGGTGCGGTAGGCATATTCCAGGCTCGTTGAATAACCGGGGATATCATTAAACAGCAAGGCACTGGCATCGACCAGTATGCCTTTCGACTCTGAATTGGGCGTACTCAATACGCTGGCGCTGGCTAGCAGACTATCTGAAAACGCTTGTGAAACAGCGAGCGCCTGTGGCGTGCCTGGGGTGGCATAAAACTGGGTATTCTTGGCCAGAAGCTGTACCTGGTTACCAATTTTCTTGAACACGGCCTGATATCCACGCCCCATCTGGCTGCCATACAAACCACGCTCACCTATGCTATTCGGGATGTTGTAAGTAAACAGGAATGGTTTATCAAATTGCTCGGGGCGAATTTCCAGCCAGACTTTGTCGTCTTTCTGGTACAAATTAAAAAACCCCTTGAGCTCCTTGGCGTCTTTGATAACATCCTTAAAAGGACGCAATCCAACAGGAGGTGCTGCTGCAGGAGCTGGTGCAACTACTGGTGTAGCTGCCGCGGTGCCATTTGCAACAGGCGCAGCGGCCGGGGTCGCGGGAGGTGTCTGGGCAAGGGCTGCCTCACTCAGTGCACATAACAAAAGGAGTAAGGTCTTTTTCTTAAAATGTACTTCTTTTGACAATTTCATATTTTTTCCTGGTTAGATGAATTGGCCGCAAACTACTCACTGAGCATGGCTTTGCTCTGTTCATAGACCTTGTTTTTCGTTACAAGTTCTTACATATCGCAGGAACTTATTAGCAGGTCAGATTTTTGCAGAAATTCGGAAATTTGAAAATTTTTTCGCATTTCCTGAGTTTATATTAAACCGCTAAATGACGCCAAATCCATCATATTTTCTTGAAACTGATACCTTTTTCCAGTTTTTATAAGCATATAACTGGAATTTATATGAAAATAAATGAATTTCCAAAAAGATACCGAAAATCCAATTTCATGGAAAATTAGAAATTAAATTTTCATTTCTTGTCGTTGTCAAACAACAAGCACTCAAAAAAAAGTAACAAATGCTTTCCCGTAAAGGTATTTTATTTACATAATAAAGTTCTGTTTGATTCATTGCCTTTCACTTCCCGCACGCATTTATAAAGAGGATGGATTTGGCAGCATTTCATCAGGTAGCAGTACAGGATTGTTTGTAAATTTACAAAATTTTAGAACTAAACCTGTCTGCCAAACGGATCCGGCACCCGATTGCATCTGGTCTATCAACAAAGAGGGAACAATAATGATATTTAAAGAAAAAGTAGGCGTGCAGTCCGTGCGCCTGGCGCTCAGCGTATTTGCTGGCTCCATGCTGATCGGGGGTTTTGCCCACGCTCAGACTGAAGCACCACAACGTATTGAAATTACCGGCTCTAACATCAAGCGCACGGATAAAGAAGGTACGTCTCCAGTACAAATTATTACTGCAAAAGAAATCCGTGAAAGCGGTGCTGCGACCGTTTCCGACTTCCTGAAGAAGATCCCTGCGATCGGCACAGGCGGCGCGCTTGACAACGTCGATGGTGGTTTCTCCAAAGGTGTGGCAACAGCATCCTTGCGTGGACTGGGTTCTTCGTCCACTCTGATCCTGTTGAATGGCCGCCGCATGACGCCAGCAGCGTATGCCAATCCAAACGACGGTCAATCCACACTGTATGACTTGAATTCGATCCCTATCTCTGCGCTTGAGCGTATTGATATTTTCAAAGATGGCGCATCTGCGGTGTATGGCTCTGATGCTATTGCCGGGGTCATCAACTTTATTACCAAACAGGATTACCAGGGTGCGCAAGCTTCTGCCTCCGTATCTTCTGATGCACACAGCAAATTTGGCCGTCAAAAAGCCAATATATTCGGCGGCATAGGTAATTTCTCTAACGATGGCTACAATGTTTTTGCAACATTGGATATCTCCAAGCGCGACAGCACCAAACTGCAAGATGCTACCGGTTGGGAAAAAGCAATGTATCAGGACATCAATGCGACATTGATTCCTTACTACAGCTCGATCAGCGCCAGCCCAATCTTCTTCAGAGAACGTACGCCTGGCAGCAATTCCTTCTTCACCAGTGGCGCATTCCCTAATGCGAATATCGTCAATGCGCTGAACTGCCCTACTTCCCAGCAACTGGTGGGTGGCCCTCAGTACAACCTGGCAGCGACCAGCTATCTGACAGGCCGTACATTCTGTAACTATAACGGTAACCAATACCTTGAATCTCAAGGCGCAGCTCAGGATATTAACTTCCTGTCCCGCGGCCAATTGCGCATCAATGACAATATCAGCGCCTTTGGTGAATTCGCTTACTCCAAAACAGAACGCAAATACACTGGCGTATCACGTACTATCGACGGCCGTACAGCAGCGTCTGCGTTCCCACAACTGGGTGCAGCTGCAAGCTTCCAGGCGATCTTGCCTGTTGGCCATCCTGACAATCCGTTCCCTACTTCCCGTGCAGCGATTTTGTACCGCTTTGAAAATATTCCTGGCGGCTCAAAAAATGAAAATGATGCAGCACGTCTGGTAGCCGGTATCAAAGGCAGCAATTTCAACTGGGATTGGGAAACAGCAATTCTCTGGAATAAAGTCAAACGTGAAGAAACCTTGAATGGCTTCATTCAGTTAGACGCTGTTCAAAAACTGATCACGCAAAATAAATCGATTGCTCAAGTAGCTGCTGACCCATCCGTCAGCCGTCCACTGGTCAATCACAATTCCTCTGAAATTACTCAGTGGGATGCTAAAGCCAGTACTGAAATCGGCCAATTGGCTGGTGGTGCAATTGGCCTGGCGACAGGTTTTGAATTGCGCAAAGAAAAAATGCAATTGACGCCTGACCCTGCAACATCTAGCGGTAACGTTCTGGGTCTGGTCAATCAGTTTCTGACAGGTGAGCGTAACGTCAGCTCAGCTTTCGTAGAATTGCGTACACCATTCAGCAAAACTTTCGAAATGGATTTCGCTGGTCGTTACGACAAGTATCCAAATCTGAAAGGTTCTTTCGTACCAAAAGTTGGCGCTAAATGGACTCCAAACGACAGCATTTCTTTCCGTGGTACTTATGCTGAAGGTTTCCGTGCACCGGCATTGAATCAAGTTGTTAAAGGTGGTACTCAGTACTTCACAACAACATCTGATCCTATCCGTTGCCCAGATGGCGTAACAGCGGTAACTGGTGCAGATCAGTCTGATTGCAGCAAGAGCATTTCCGGTGTTGCCGGTTCCAGCCCTGACCTGAAACCAGAAACATCCAAGAGCTTGAGCTTCGGTTTGATCCTAGCACCAACGAAGAATTTTGACGTTGCACTGGATTTCTACAAAATCAGGAAAGAAGGCGAAGTCGCGTTGCTGAGTTCAGATGTCGTGATTCAAAATCCAGCCAAATATCCTGGTCTGGTGATTCGCGATACCAATCCAGGTACATGGATCAAGGATGCAAACGGCAACACAATTCCAAATTCGGGCCCATTGTTCTCTGTATTTACACCTTATATCAACCAAGGTAGTACAGAAACAACCGGTGTGGATATCGATACGACTTTGCGTACCTCCTTGGGTGCCTACGGCAATCTGACAACCAGACTGAACCTGAACTATATCTTCTCTTACAGAAGTGCACTTCAGGAGGGTGAAGCAGAGTACAACGTAGCAGGCGGCGTTACCAACATTACTAACTGGTCATTGAGTAAAAGCTCGATTCCAAAGCTGAAAGCTTCTTTGAGCACAGCATGGACCAATGGCGCGCACGCAGTTAGTGGTACGGTCAACTTCGTTGATTCAGTTTCCTACCTGCGTCGTTATGACGGTAATGTTGAATACCCTGTACCATATTGCTATTATGGTACAGGCCAACCTTCCACAGCGTATAGCCTTGGTGGTCTGCCTAAGTACAGCAATTACAAGATGGATTGCAAAATCGCAAGCTGGACAACCATTGACGTCAACTATACTTACACTGGCATCAAAAACCTGACCGTCAGCGGCAACATCCAGAATCTGTTTGATTCCAAAGCGCCGTATGATCCGGGTGCAGGTACAGTTGGTTACAACCAGTCTCTGCATAACCCGCTGGGTCGCTACCTCACAGTTAGCGCGAATTACAAATTCTGGTAATTATCAGCGAAATGAGAAGCAAACGCAGTCTGTTTGCTTCTCGCTTGCAGGATTAAAAACGCCTCGGTCTGCCGAGGCGTTTTTTTTAAGTCCTGCCATCCAAATACAATACTTTCAAATCTGGAGAAAATATGCGGTCCATCTATTTGCGCATCACTCAACCAGTCATCAAGTTGATGCTTGCCTTGACATGGTCATTGGCTTCCCTGCAAGCAGCACAAGCCGGGGAAACCCCGATTCCGGTAGAAAAATTCTTCAAAAATGCCCAATTCAAGGATGCTCAATTATCCCCGAATGCCGAGTTGATCGCTTTCCTGGCGGCAGACAATGACAACCGCAGCATGCTGGTCATCATGAATTCAAAAGGTGACGCTACCCCAACCGCGATTGCGCGCTACAGCAACCTGGATGTCATTTTTTTTCATTGGGTCAATAACGAGCGTTTAGTCTATGGAATATCAGAAAAAGACTTGGGAGCAGGCGAAAAAAATTCGGGTTCCGGATTATTTGCAATAGACAAAGATGGTAAAAATTCACGTCAGCTAATTGATCGTTTTGTCAAAGCCGGCGCACCAAAATTTCGTCTGCTACCTGCCAGAACCAGGTTTATCAGTACAACTGGCAATGAAAGCTCAGACGACATCTATGTCGGACAAGATTCCACCGAACGCATGAATGCAGGTATCAATTTATTCAGGCTCAACACCAGAACAGGGCAAACAGAGATAGTTGCCGTGCCTCCGCATTCCATTGATTTTCTATTCGATCCATCTGGACAGGTACGTATTGCCACTGCCAGCAAAAACGGCATCACCAGTGTCCATTACAAGGAAAATAAAAATACTGAATGGGTGCAACTTTATCAATTTGATGACACTGTCGAAGATGGTTATTCACCTGTATTTATCAGTACTTCAGGCCAGTTTTATGTGACGGCCCGGAATGGCAAGGACACGGCTGCACTTTATCAATACGATACCAAGTCCAAATCCCTGATACCCAATCCTTTACTGGCGCTGGATGGTTTTGATTTCGATGGTGACATTCTGTTTGACAATCAGAAAAACAAGCCTGCAGGCATACGCTATGAAACTGATGCTCACGCAAGTGTCTGGTTTGATGAGAAAGATAAAAAAATCCAGAGCCAGATTGATGCCCTGTTGCCCAACATGGTTAACCTTGTTGATAAGGGAAGAAGTCAGGATGCCAATGTCCGGCTAGTCAAATCATTCTCGGATACGCATCCGGGAAATTATTCACTGTTCAATGTAGATACGTCCAAACTGACGCAACTGGGCGTAGTCAATCCGGACATTGATCCTGCCAAAATGGCTTACAGGGATTTCGTCCGCTACAAAGCACGCGATGGTCTTGAAATACCAGCCTACATCACTCTGCCCAAAGGCCGTCCGGCGAAAAATCTTCCTCTGATCGTGATGGTGCATGGCGGCCCTTTTCTGAGAGGTGGTCACTGGAACTGGACACCTGCCGTACAATTTCTGGCATCCCGTGGCTATGCAGTCATAGAGCCGGATTTTCGTGGCAGCACAGGCTATGGTAAAAAACTGCACGAGGCTGGCTGGAAACAATGGGGCCTCGCAATGCAGGACGATTTAGCGGACGCTCGCGAGTGGGCGATCAAACAGGGTTATGCGGATCCAAAACGCGTCTGTATTGCAGGCGCAAGTTATGGGGGCTACGCTGTGCTGATGGGATTGATCAAAGAACCCGATTTGTATCGTTGTGGCATTAGCTGGGTAGGCGTATCAGACATCAATTTGCTGTATGACGTTTCCTGGAGTGATACGGCAGGCAACGCTTGGACCAAATTCGGCATGCCCAAGCTCATTGGTGACCAACAAAAAGATGCTGAACAACTGCAGCGCACATCGCCATTGCAACAAGCTTCCCGGCTTAAAAGTCCATTGATACTGGCTTATGGAGGAGCAGATGCACGCGTCCCCATTATTCACGGTACCAAGTTTTACGACGCAGTCAAAGCGCACAACAAAAAAGTGGAATGGATAGTTTATCCAGAAGAAGCGCATGGCTGGGGTTTATTGAAAAACAATGTCGATTTCTGGAGCAGGGTAGAAAAATTCCTGGATGAGAATACGGCAATAAAATAAATCAATACGCTTCATTTAAAAAATCCACGCCGATCAGCGTGGATTTTTTTCTGCCACAAATTTGCTCAGCCACGCGGATGATGTATCGCATGCAACTTTTTCAGACGTTCACGTGCCACATGCGTATAAATCTGCGTCGTTGAAATATCCGCATGACCCAGCAATAACTGCACTACTCGCAAATCGGCACCATGGTTCAACAGGTGTGTCGCAAAAGCATGGCGCAAGGTGTGTGGTGACAAATGGGTAGTGATATCTGCCTGCATCGCATACTTCTTGATAAGTATCCAGAACATTTGCCGGGTCATGGCACCACCGCGGGCTGTGACGAACAAGGCATCGTCTATCTGCCCATTCAGTATGGCTGGCCTGCCTTCACGCAGATAGCGTTCCAGCCAGGCACGGGCTACTTCGCCAAACGGCACCAGCCTGGTTTTGTCGCCTTTGCCGGTGATACGCAGCACGCCTTCGTTCAAGCCGACTTCTATGGAGCGCAAACCCACCAGCTCACTGACACGCAAGCCACAGGCATACAATAGTTCCAGCATGGTCTTGTCGCGCAAGCCGTGGGGATTGGTCTCATCCGGTGCCTGCAGCAAGGCAACGACCTGGGCTTCGCTCAGGGTTTTGGGCAAACGCTGTCCCTGTTTGGCCGAGCGCAATTTGGTGCAAGGATTGACACTGATCAGGTTTTGACGGAATGCCAGCAAATAAAATCGCTTTAGTACGCTCATGCGCCGGTTAGCAGAACTGGCTTTGGATGTACCGTGTTTGGCTGCAATGTAATTGCCTATGTCAGCATGATTGACTTCGTACAGATGTTTGCCTTGATCTGTGTGCAAATACTCGGCAAACAGGCGCATGTCGCGACGGTAAGCCTCTATGGTATTTTTTGCCAGCCCGTCTTCCAGCCATAGTGCGTCGCAAAACTGATCGATTTGTGACGTCAATTTTTCCGGCAAGATGACAGGTAGCGGTTTTACTTCCACAATTTTTCCTGGGTAAAGCGGGCCACGCCCTCATGTGTCAGCAGCCAGCGCTTTACACCAAGGTGGAATCCGGTTTCATCATCATTGTGGGCAAAGCCCCCCAGGCCACCAGCAGCAGTCACGCGGTGACATGGGATAACCAGCGGGTACCAGTTGGCACCGCAGGCCTGGCCAACCGCACGTGGTGCCGAGCGTATATGCTTGGCAATCTGGCCGTAGGTCAGCACCTGGCCGCGCGGTATGGAAGAAATAGCATGCCACACCTTGCGCTGAAATGCCGTGCCGGCCTCTTTCAAAGGCAGGTCAAATTGAAAGTCGGGATTTTCCAGATAAGCCGCTATTTGACTGGCGGCTTTTTCAGCCACTTTGTCTGATGGCGCTTTTTCCTGGAAACGTGGCGGCAAGTAAACCAGTT
Source organism: Undibacterium sp. TC9W (assembly GCF_049339865.1). Lineage (NCBI taxonomy): Bacteria > Pseudomonadati > Pseudomonadota > Betaproteobacteria > Burkholderiales > Oxalobacteraceae > Undibacterium > Undibacterium sp. TC9W. The sequence goes on from NZ_JBMPPJ010000010.1 coordinate 203,768, forward strand.
CACTGATTTTCTGGTCTTCGCAACGTATACCAACGGCCCCAAAAGGGGCTTCGACGATGGCCGAGAAAAAGCCCGTTTCCCTGGATTCCTTAGCTTCTATATTCGACATGGTTTTCCTTTTTGGCAAAAGAAAAAAGGCGCATCATCCGATGCGCCCTTAAAACATCTTTCGCGTTTTCGGCTGTTTAGCGTATGCGATTTTTTTTAATTTATCACATCCACTCAGCTTGTAGTAAAAACGCGCGTCTCCTCAGTGTGTACGGTATCGTTACCGTTATTTTGCACTACCGCCTTTTAAACCTGTGTGCCTTTTTCTTCTTGATCTTAGTCTTGCAAAAATCTGAACTGCCGTGAATATAGCATGACAAGTTTTGGCTTTCAAAACAAAAATGATACAAAACGGTGCATTGTTGCAGATATGTGAAAAACGATCATAAACCTAAAAAATGTGCTAGGCAACACCAATTTAAATTCTGCCAAAATAAAAATTGCCGTATTTCCTTGCGGGAAACACGGCAATTTCTTTTAAACTTTGGTCAGTTTACTTTGTTTAACTTATTTGTAAATCAAATTTGGCAACCACATTGTGATTTGCGGTACGTAGGTAATCAACAAAAGGAAGCCTATCATCGTCAGCAACCATGGCAAAACGGCCACAGTTAACTCTGTAATCCCCATTTTGGTGATTCCTGATGCCACATACAGGTTCAGGCCAACTGGTGGGTGGCACATCCCCACTTCCATATTGACCACCATGATGATGCCGAAATGTACAGGGTCAATGCCCAGTTTCATCGCAACTGGGAACAGGATAGGAGCCATGATCAGTACGATTGATGACGGCTCCATCACATTACCAGCCAGCAGCAAGAGGATATTCACAACCAGTAAGAAACTGATGACGCCAAAACCTTTGTCCATGATCCAGCCAGCCATGGCTTGCGGGATATTTTCGCTGGTCATCAGGAAAGAGAACAAAACAGCATTGGTGATGATGTACAACAGCATCGCTGACATCGCGGCAGAATCCAGCAAGACCTTGGGCACTTTCTTGATGGTCATGTCCTTGTACACAAACACGGCGACAACGAAGGCATATACAGCAGATACTGCAGCCGCTTCCGTAGGCGTGAACATACCGGTATAGATACCACCCATGACGATGACTATCAGCAGCAAACCCCAAGCGCTCTTGCGGAATGCAGCCCAGCGTTCTGCCCAACTTGCTTTTGGCATGCGTGGATAATTATGTTTTTTCGCCAGGAACCAGGTCGTCAGTCCCAAAAAGAAAGCCAGCAACAATCCTGGCACGACACCAGCCATGAACAACTGTCCTACTGATGTATTAGTAGAGACTGAATACATCACCATGACAATAGATGGTGGTATCAGAATACCCAACGCACCTGAGGTAGTAATCACGCCAGCCCCAAAGCCTTTTGGATAACCCTGCTTCACCATCGCAGGCAAAATGATGGAACCAATCGCCACCACGGTTGCCGGAGAAGATCCAGAGACTGCAGCAAACAATGCACAGGCCATGACGCCAGCCAACGCCAGGCCACCATGCCAGTGCCCTACCATAGAGGCCGCAAAGTTAATCATGCGCCGCGCCACACCACCATGTGTGAGGAAATTACCTGCAAGAATGAAGAATGGAATCGCCATGATTTCAAACTTCTCGATTCCGGTAAATAATTTCAGAGCTACCGACTCAATAGGTACCTGGGTCATGGTGAACAGGAAAGTCAGCACTGTCAGGCCCAACGATATTGAAATCGGCATGCCTGTCAGCATGAGGACTAACAACAGGATAAATATAATCGCGGCGTTCATGCTTTCACCTCTTCATCCAGACCTTCAACATGGGCGTGATCGTGCTTGGGCAACTCACCAGTTTTAATGAAATTCCATGTCACTTGCAGGAAGCGGAAACACATCAGATAAGAGCCCAGCGGTATCGCCAGATATACCCACCACATCGGGATCTCCATATCAGCCGATGTCTGGTCTGTATGCGCCATTTCCCAGACAAAACTTGCACCCAGGGTGCCAACGATACCCGTGAACAAGGCACCAGACAGCAAACCAAGTATGACGAACTTGTTACGCCATTGCGGATTCATTTTATTGATGAGCACGTCAACGCCAACGTGGATACCGGTGCGGACGCCGTAGGCTGCACCAAACTTTGCCATCCACACAAACATATAGATGGTCAGTTCCTGGGCCCAACTGGTGTTGAGTGTCAGCAAATAATCCTGCACAACAGGTATAGCGAAGCCTGACAGGTAGCGGTGTACTACCGCAATAAAAATAACAATGGTGGCCGCGCCCATGAGGGTCGCGATCAGCCATTCTTCAAGGTGATCCAGAAATTTCATATAAGCTCCTGAACTGGGTAGCAGAACGCTGACCCGGAACCATGCGCGGACGCGCAGACTGTAGAAGGTGCCACCACGACCATGTCATGGTGGCAGGCAGAATATTATTTGAAGCCGAGTTTGACGGCTTCTTTATTCACGTTGGCAATCAAGTCTTTGCCTATGCGACCTTCCATATCTTTTTGCACTGGCAACAGGGATTTGCGCCATTCGGCCTTTTCCTTGTCAGTCAACACATAGACTGTAGTTTTGCCTGATTTTTTGACTGCTTCCAGTGAATTGTCGTTTTCTTGCTGGGCAATGGCATTGGCGTACTTGGTTGCCGATTTCATTGCTTCATCCAGTTGTGCACGAACATCTGCTGGCAAGCCATCCCAGAATTTTTTGTTGACGATAACGGCATATCCCAGGTAACCGTGATTGGTCACCGTTACATGCTTTTGCACTTCATGCATCTTTTGGGTATACAGATTGGATGGCGGGTTCTCTGTACCATCAACCACGCCTGTTTGCAGTGCCTGATACACTTCAGAGAAAGCCAGCACCTGTGGGTTGGCACCCAACGCGCGCATTTGCGCATCCAATACCTTGGATGACTGTATGCGCAGTTTTTGACCTTTCATGTCCGCAGGCAAGTGCATAGGCTTGTTGGAAGACATGACCTTGAAGCCATTGTCCCAGAATGCCAGACCAGTAATACCCTTGGGCTCCAGCTTTTTCATCAAATCCTTGCCGATTGCACCTTCAGTCACCGCATAAAGCACATCTTTGGATGGGAAAATATAAGGCAAATCAAAGACTTCGAATTCTTTTACGCCCAAAGGACCAAACTTGGCCAGAGAAGGTGCCAGCATCTGCACGGCACCCAGTTGCAGGGCTTCCAGTTCTTCTTTATCCTTGTACAAGGTGCTGTTAGGATACAGCTCAACCTTGACACGGCCTTTGGTAGCCTTTTCAGCCAGTTCCTTGAAACGCTCAGCAGCCTTCCCTTTTGGTGTGTCATTTGCTACAACATGACTGAATTTAATAACAATAGGAGCCTGTGCAAATGCAGCACCACTCACCAAAGAGGCTGCCACCAGAGTAAACAGCAGGGATTTCAATTTCATCTAAGTCTCCAATCGTTATAAGGGTTATTGCACAGATTATTCCAAGCACAGCATCATCTTGCAACTGTGGAAAACCACAAGGCTTAATTATTGTGCGATGGTTGTGTAATGATTATGCAGTGTTTGTGCGATGTATTTGTCGATAAATCACGCTCTGAAGTAAACTAGGGTCATGAAAAGCCTTCACCGTTCCCAATCCTGGCCCAATCAAAAGTGGCGCTGGATTATTCCCATCTTGCTGTTGTTGTTATTCTTGTCCACGCTGATCTGGCTGCCGTGGCAGGCGCAGCGCATGGAAGCCAATGAGCGTCAGGAGCAACTGATCGCTGATTCGCTATGGGTAGAGCAGGCCATACAATTCCAGCTCAACCGCAATGACGAAGTCTTGCGCCAGATAGGCAATGAAATCAAATCGGCCAAGTTGCAAAAAGATGCCGTGCTTGATCGCTTTCGCACCATACTCAAGAACAATCGAGAAATCCAGCGCATCGCCTGGTATGACACCAACAATAAATTGCTGGTCGATACCCGCGAGGTCATACCGGCAAATAATGACAGAGTGCCCCTGCCCAAGTTTGAATTTGGCGAACTTGATGTCACTGAAGAAACGGTGTGCATGAAGCCGGTTTTGGAAATCAATGCCAAGAATGCCTATCTCATGCATTGCCAGATCCCCCTGATCAAAGACGATCACCGGGTAGGCAGCATCATGATCAGTTACCGCATGAATGCCATTCTGGAAGAACTGGTGCCCTGGTGGTTTGCCCAGGATAACCAGATCACCATCACCGACATTGACGACCGCATCCTGGCGGAGCGGAGCGCCGGTGGTAGCGGCAAAAACGTGTATACCCACAGCCGTGCCTGGGAATTGCCCAGCCTGACCCTCGTCTTGCGCACCAATAGCATCAAGACCGAACCCAAGCTTTTGTCGAACTTGCTGGTATTGTCGGTCATCCTGCTTTCTATCGGCCTGATCTGGAGCCTGCTGGCCCTGTGGCGCGATATCAACCGCAGGCTGGCGGCAGAGGGGGCGCTGCGCAAGCAGGTCACCTTCCGCGCCGCCATGGAAAACTCCCTGGTCACCGGTTTGCGCGCGCGTGACATGGAAGGCCGCCTGACTTATGTGAATCCGGCTTTTTGCCGCATGGTGGGTTTCCCGGCAGAAGAAATCATAGGCATGGTGCCACCCATGCCTTACTGGGCACCGGAAGCCATAGAAGAATACCAGCAGCGCTTTACCCAGTTACTGGCGGGTACCGTGCCGTCCGAAGGTTTCGAGACGACATACCAGCATGCCAGCGGCGAGCGCATCCCGGTACTGATCTATGAATCTGCCCTCATTGATGAACAGGGAAAACAGGCTGGCTGGATGAGCTCCATCCTCGACATTTCTGAGCTCAGGCGGGCCCAGGAACTGACGCGTCAGCAAGAAGAAAAGCTGCACACCAGTGCCAAACTGGCGACCATGGGTGAAATTGCTTCGATGCTGGCGCATGAACTGAACCAGCCACTGGCCGCCATATCGAGTTACACCACAGGAGCAGTCAACCTTTTGCAGGCGGGCATGATAGACCGCAGCCTGTTCCAGAGTGCGCTCGAAAAAGTCAATGCCCAGGCGCAGCGTGCAGGGCAAATCATACGCAGCGTGCACGAGTTCGTAAAAAAACGCGAAGCTGCCCGTGAGCCCCTGCAAATTGCCGACCTCATACAAAGTGCCATGCCGCTGGTGGAACTACAGGCGCAGGCCAGCCATGTCGCCCTGCAATGGAAGGTAAGGCCCAAACTGCCACTGGTGCTGGCAGACAGGGTATTGCTGGAGCAAGTCTTGCTGAACCTGACCAGGAATGCCATCGAGGCCATGCAAAGCACGGCACCTGAAAAACGCATACTGCGGGTAGAAGCTGCGCTGGATGAGGCCGCCAAGCAAGTGATCGTCAGCGTGACCGACCGCGGCCACGGCATACCGGCAGAGGTGGCCGAGAAACTGTTCTCGCCATTTTTCACTACCAAGTCTGCAGGCATGGGCATGGGTTTGAACATTTGCCGCACTGCCATAGAATTCCACGGCGGCAAGCTCTCACATCATGAAAACCCTGCCGGTGGTACTATTTTCCAATTCGCTATACCTATACAAGACTATCCGAGCGCATCAAGTTAACAAGAAATACATAATGCGCCACACAAAAAACGGGAGATACCATGCTACATATTATTGACGATGAAGAGGTCATACGTGACTCTTTATCATGGCTGGCCAGGTCCAGGCAAATTGCCGCACACAGCTATGAAAGCGCAGAAAAATTCCTGCTGGCTCTCGACAAACCCCTGATCTTTGACAGCCAGGGTGACTGCATCCTGCTGGACGTGCGCATGCCCGGCCTGACCGGCATCAACCTGTTTGAAATGCTGGCAGCCCGGCAATTGACCAAACGCCTGCCCGTGATTTTCCTGACTGGCCATGGCGATGTACCGATGGCAGTAGATACACTGAAGCGTGGTGCCTTTGATTTTTTTGAAAAACCCTTTAATGACAACAAGCTCATGGACAGAGTGCAAGAAGCCCTGGCCATCTCGCGCCAGGCAGGTTCTGCCGCGCTGGTCCATGACCGTCTTGCCAGCCTGTCTGCCCGGGAAAAAGAAGTACTGGACCTGATCCTGCTCGGAAAAATGAACAAGGTCATCGCCGACCAGCTCGGTATCAGCATGCGCACGGTGGAAGTACACCGTGCCCATATCTTTGACAAGATGCAGGTCAAGACTGCGGTAGAGCTGGCGGGCTTGCTCAAGTAAATAATTGAAGTAAAGCCGATGTCCATCTTCACCCTGCTCTTTCCCGACTTCAGCCTGATATTGATCGGTTTTCTGCTGGCACGTCATGCGCACTGGGGTGGACATTTTTGGGCCGGGGTGGAAAAGATTGTTTATTTCATCATGTTTCCGGCGCTGCTGTTTTATACCACCTCGCGCACCCGTTTTGATTTTCATTCAACGGGGCACTTGCTACAGGTCGCTGTCATCACTACCGGCTGTGGCATGCTGCTGGGCTGGCTGGCCAAGTTCATGTTTACCACAGCGCCCAGGATATTTGAATCAGGCGTGCAAACCGCATTTCGTTTTAATTCCTATATCGCGCTGGCGATTGCCTCACGTCTCGCAGGTGATGAAGGTACAGCACTGATGGCCTTGTTGATAGGCTTTCTGGTACCGCTCTGTAATATGGGTGCGGTATATGCGCTGGCCCATAATAGCGGCAGGCTAATGAAAGAAATCGCCAGCAACCCGCTGGTCGTTGGTACCGCCAGCGGTGTCTTGTTCAGTGTGCTGGAAATACCCATGCCTGAAGGTATTGCCGCTACCCTGTCGCGGCTGGGCAATGCCTCAATTGCGCTGGGCTTGCTGGCAGTGGGTGCCGGGATGCGCCTGTCTGGCTTGCGCGAGGCCAAGGGTATAGCCGCCTATTTTTTATCGGTGAAACTGCTGGCCCTGCCGTTCATCGCCCTGCTGCTCGGTCGCTGGCTGGAACTGCCGCCGCTGCAATTGCAAATCGCCGTCGTCTTTTGCGCTCTGCCTACCGCATCCAGTGCTTATGTGCTCGCAGCACGCATGGGCGGCAACGGGCCATTCGTGGCATTTCTGATTTCTGCCAGCACGGTGTTGTCGGTGCTGACTTTGCCGGTGTGGTTGAGTTTGGTGCGGTGATCGTCAAGGATAAATGAAAGCAACAATATAGCGAGCGGTCGCTTTGACGTTGCCGTTGACTTTGGGGTTGCTGTTGACTTTCAGCAGTTCCCATGTGTAGCCGCCATTTGTGCAGTACAGAAAATGGAATAAGAAGAGCCGCTGTTTGAGCCGCAGGCGAGTTTCGGATCTTCCCATTTTTTGTACTGCACAAATGGGCACCCCGAAGGGGCGGTTACGCCTGGGTCGCCTTTCTTTGAATTCTTTCTTTGGCGACGCAAAGAAAGAATTTCGGCCGCCGGGCCGAGACCCGGCTTGTATCCACGAAGGGCAATCGCTTTAATCAAAGTACGGCAAAACAACGAACGCCGCTGGGCTCCAGCGTTCGCTGGAGCGACGAAATTAAGGACACGGTTTATCAATCTGCATTCGATGAACTCACGGAATCCGAAAAACTAAACCGCCTCCACTCCATGCCTCCCCAAAGCCCAAACCACATGCTCCCTCACCATCTCAGAAGAATGCCCCAGCCGTGCCTGTAAAGCTGCCACGATTTCAGCATCTCCCCGCATGCTGACCGCCGCATTTCCCAGCCCAACTGCAATATTCCGCAACCACCTCTCATGCCCTATGCGCCGTATCGGGCTGCCCTCCAGCACGCGCAGGAATTGCTCTTCAGTCCATGCAAACAAGTGCACCATGCGGGCATTGTCGAGGCCATTGCGGACAGAAAAATCATCCACGGCTGCCGCCTGGGCAAATTTGTTCCAGGGGCACACCAACTGGCAATCATCGCAGCCATATACCCGATTACCTATCAGGGGACGCAATTCCACCGGTATGCTGCCGTGCAATTCTATGGTCAGGTACGACACGCACAAACGCGCATCGACGGTATAAGGTGCGACTATCGCCTTGGTCGGGCAAACATCCATACAGGCGCTGCACTGGCCGCAGTGCTGGCCGACTGGTTCATCAACAGGCAAGGGAATGTCAATCAGGATTTCACCGAGAAAGAACATTGAACCAGCCTCGCGACTGAGTAACAGACTATGTTTTCCGCGCCAGCCCAGGCCAGCCTTGGCTGCCAGCGCCACTTCCATGACGGGGGCAGAATCGGTAAAGACCCGGTAACCGAACGGGCCTATGGCTTTTTCTATGCGTTCGGCCAGTTGTTGCAGGCGGGTACGCAAGACTTTATGGTAGTCGCGGCCACGCGCATACAGGGAGATCACAGCCTTGTCTGCCGCCTGCCCCTGCTCTTCAGCACGCCAGCTGTCAGTCTTGGGCAGATAATTCATACGGGCAGAAATCACCCTGACCGTGCCCGGCACCAGCTCAGCCGGACGGGTGCGTTTGGTACCGTGGCTGGCCATGTACGCCATTTCGCCGTGGTAACCGGCATCCAGCCAGGCCTGGAAGCTGCCTTCTATATGCGACAGATCGACGTCACCTATGCGCAGCTCTGCAAAGCCCAGCTCCTTGCCCCACAGGCGTATTTGCCCCGCCAGGTCGGCCAGGGCTGTACTGTCCAGACTCACGTGCCCGCCCCTCTGTAGTACACAGATTGAGGGTGTTGTGCTATGTTAGGCAGATTCATGAATAGGAACTTTGCAGGAAATGTCACATTATAAGACCACACTCGCCGATGAAGCAGCTACCCAGGCACTGGGTAAATGCCTGGCGCATGCGCTGACGCCGGGCATGAGTATCTTTTTGCATGGCGACCTGGGTGCAGGCAAGACCGCCCTGACCCGCGCCATGATTCATGCCGCAGGCCATAGCGGCAACGTCAAAAGCCCTACCTATACCCTGGCCGAACCTTACCAGGTCAGCATCAAGGGTCAGGCTGTCACCATCATGCATTTTGACCTGTATCGCATGATCAGTGCAGATGAATTTGCCGAAGCGGGCTTCCGCGAAGAGTTTAATGACAGCAATATCTGCGTCGTGGAGTGGCCAGAGAAAGCCGATGGTGTGCTGCCAGAACCTGATTTGAATGTATTTTTGCGCGTCGCCGGCGACGGTCGTGAGGTAGAATTGCACGCGTTGTCTGCTAAAGGTATCGCATGTCTCGCATCACTCAAGTTCGCCCCGAATCTGTAAACGCTGAAAAACCTGAAAGTACGTCTGGTACTGATACAGCGCGCACCCAAAAACGCCGCGTCCTGCTCAAGGCAGGCGGTACCCTGCTGCTCTCTGTCCTGGCACCTGCTGCCAGGGCGGCGCAGATACTTGCCGTGCGCGTCTGGCCAGCAGAAGACTATACCCGCGTCACGCTGGAAAATGACAGTGAGCTCAAAACCAATCACTTCGTACTGAAAGACCCGTATCGCCTGTTTGTCGATATCGAGGGCCTGGAGCTGAATGCAAAGCTCAAGGAACTGGTCGCCAAGATCAAGTCAAACGACCCCTACATCAAGCAGGTACGCGTAGGCCAGAACCGCCCCAACGTCGTGCGCCTGGTGTTCGACCTCAAAGAAGAAGTCAGCCCGCAGGTATTTACCCTGCCACCGGTAGGCAATTACAAGCACAGGCTGGTATTCGATCTTTACCCCGCCAATCCAACAGACCCGCTCGCTGCCTTGATAGAAAAAGGCGAATGGAACAAGGAACCCGGTGCCATCAACCAGGCACCGGTAGCTACGGCAAACCCTGCCGATATACTCGCGGGCAAAACCGAACCCAAACCAGAGCCCAAGCCAGAAATCAAGCTTGATCCGCAACCAGAAGTCAAACCCGGTGCGCCTGCCATAGAAAAGCAGGAAAAACCGGTACAGCTGACGCGCATGATCACCATCGCCATTGACCCTGGTCATGGCGGTGAAGACCCAGGTGCCATAGGCCGTGGCGGCAGCCGTGAAAAAGATGTGGTGCTGGCAATTGCAAAACGCCTCAAGGCCAAGATAGAGCAGCATCCGAATATGCGCGTCATGCTGACCCGTGACTCTGATTATTTTGTGCCTTTGAATGTCCGGGTGCAAAAAGCCCGCGCAGTGCAGGCTGATCTGTTCATGTCGGTGCATGCAGATGCCTTTGTCAATTCCAGCGCACGCGGCTCATCTGTATTTATCCTGTCAGAAAAAGGGGCGAGTTCGACTGCCGCACGCTGGCTGGCAGACAAAGAAAATGCTGCCGACCTGATTGGTGGCGTCAATATCAAGACCCATGACAAACAGTTGGCTAGCGTCTTGCTCGATTTATCGACCACCGCACAAATCAATGACAGCCTCAAGCTGGGCAAGGTCGTGCTCAGTGAGATCAGCGGCATCAACAGACTGCACAAGGGCTCAGTTGAACAGGCTGGCTTTGCGGTATTGAAAGCACCTGACATCCCCAGCATCTTGATAGAAACCGCCTTCATCTCCAACCCGGAAGAAGAAGCCAAGCTGACCGACAATGCCTACCAGGATCAACTGGCAGATGCAGTCATGAAGGGTATCAAGAAATATTTTTCCAAGAACCCGCCGCTGGCTAAAAACCGTATGACCTGAGAATATCCATGGGTGAAAACAATTGAAATCACTTATTCTGTCCGTGCTGATGTTGGCAATTGCTGCACCTGGCCGGGCCGAAGATATAGCCAACATTCCCGCTTATGTGGAAATGAAAGTTCTCAGTTGCTCCTCGGCCCTGCCATTGATAGAGCAAAAGGTAAAAGGAGAGGGTTATTCCGCAAAAGAACTGGAAGAAACCCGCATCTCGGCCAAGTATTTTAGTCTGTTCACTGCCCAGCCCTTACAGGAAGTCGAATACATACGATCCTACTATGATCATGGTGTAGACACTTACAAAGGACGGATAAAAACCCTGGACAAGGCAGTTGTGCGCCAATTCATGTCACCGGGGCATGATCTCGATTTTTGCAATACCTACTATCTTGGCAAGACGCAGGTTTTTGAGACCACTAAAGGCCTGTCCTGCGGTGAAACCAAAGCCAGTCAAAAACATGTCACTGTCGCGCAATGTCTGACCGACTTACCAACAGGACATGGTCTGCAAGTGAAAATTAGCGATATGAAGAAGTTCCCGGCACGCTGAATCACACATGGCGAACGTGCTTGGAACTCACTAAGGCCAGCATGCCTCATTTATCTTTGTCAGTACCTGTTCAAGTACATCCAGCGGAACCGATCCTATCGCCAGCCGCAAAGCCTGTGGCGCAGTTTTTCCAGCGTTAAAAGCATCGGCGGTTGCCACCATAATGCCCTGCTCTGCCAACGCTGTGGCGACTTGTTCCGCTCTCAAAGTATCAGGCAAACTCAACCACAAATAATAAGAAGAGGGATGGGCTGTCAGCATGCAAGCATGCAGCGCTGCTCGCGCCAGCTTCTGCCTTTGCCTGGCATCCTTGCGCTTTCTTGTTTCCAGTTCATCGACAACACCAGATTCTATCCAACGGCAAGCCAGGGCGATCATCAATGAGGGTGTATTACCTGAGCTGACACGTATCGCTGTTTCCAGCGCTGGTATCAACGCTGGCGGCGCAGCCAGCATGCCTATGCGCAAACCCGATGCCACACTTTTTGACAGGCCGGAAATATACACCGTCTGTTCAGGCGCATAGGTAAACACCGGCTTGGGTGCAGGTTCTGCCAGAAAGGCATAGGCCCCATCTTCGATGATCAGGAATTGATGTTTTTTTGCCAGTTGCGCGAGTTGCTGGCGCTCTGTATCTGTCATCACCGTACCCATGGGATTATGCATGGTGGGCATCACATACACGGCACGCACTGGCCGTCGTTTGCACAGCGCAGCCAGGGCTGGCAAGTTCAATTTGCCTTCTGCCAGTGGCAAGGCTTCCACGTCCAGCCGCGCTGATTGCGCCAGGGTTTTCATGCCGGGGAAAGTCAGCGCATCCATGACCAGAATATCGCCGGGTGCCAGCAAGGCCAGCACCGTCACCGCCAGCGCCTGCTGTGCACCATTGACGATCAGTACCTGCTCAGCAGGCAGGCGCAAACCACGATTGCGCAGATGCCGGGCAATGATTTGCCGCTCATGCGGACGGCCACCTTGTGGCGCTGCATGGAGCAAGGCATCCAGGTCACCCGAGCTGGCGATTGCACGCAAGCCTTCGCGCAGCATTTCATCCTGACCTGGCAGACAGGGATAATTGAAAATCAAATCTACCGCACCAGTTTGCAAAGTCTGCTGTTCCAGCCCCAGGCGACGCGGCAAGCTGGTGTCGCGTACAAAAGTCCCGCGCCCCATCTCGCAAGCTACCAGGCCATGCGCTTCCAGTTCTATATAAACGCGTGAAGCTGTCGCCAGGGCAATACCATGTTCCTGCATGAGCTTGCGCAAGGTTGGCAACTGCATACCAGGCCGCAATTTGCCACTGCGTATGCGGGCAGCATAATCATCAACGATGGATTTATAACGGGCGAAAGCCATAAGATAGTATCTAGAACAATTTTTTTACTGTATCAGGTCAAGAGACTACACTGCCTGCATCTTTTCAGCAATCACCAGGAAGCCACCATGATCAGCCTGAGTACTTTCGCCACCTTCAGCATTGCTGTCTTGCTGCTGCTATGCTCACCCGGCCCTAACATGGCCTTTGTCATGACTTGCGGCATGCAATACGGTGTACGTGGCGGCGCTGCTGCCGCCCTGGGCATAGGTGCAGCTGACATCCTCCTGACGCTGCTGACTGCCTGCGGCATCACCGCCATCATCACAGCATGGCCACCATCGTTTGACTTGATACGCTATGCGGGCGCAATGTATTTGCTGTGGATGGCTTACAAGGCCCTGCGTAATCCTGCTTCAGCAATACCAGCTACGGCTCAGGCAGTGGCGTTACGCACAGTTTTTGCCCGGTCTTGCCTGAACAGCCTGCTCAATCCCAAGGCCTTGTTATTCTTCATGGTGTTCTTGCCGCAATTTGTCGATGTACAAGCAGGGATGGTCACGCAGCAATTATTGCTACTGGGTTCGACACTGACCATCATCAGCACTGTCTTTCATACCCTGCTAAGCAGTTTTGGCCATGTGATACGCCAGACCCTGATGCGCCATGCCAAAGTCGCCAAATTGCAGGCGCGCATACTGGCGGCGATATTGTCCCTGCTGGCCTTGCGTTTATTGCTGATGACACGCTAGTGGCAAAGCATTTCAGGGGGCACTGTTATCTGTATGCTATGATTTACCGCCATAGACTAACCAATGAGGGCAATTCTCGCCCTCTTACAGGAAATATCCGCCCCTGTGGCAATCAAAACCATCTTGAATGTAAGCGCCCTGGCTGGCGTAAAGATCACTTCCCGCCTCATAGGATACACAGCATTCGGCGTATTTCTGAACCTGGTTTTATTGCTGTTTTTTACCAGCTGGGCTGGCAGGGGTCACAGTGGCCTGCCCCTGCTTGTGCTGTGCGTAGTGACCTTACTGGCACCCATTTTGTATTTTTTGATGGGTAAAAAACAGGGCATAGCCGCAGCCCTGCACTTTTTGGCAGAGCGCCATGGCTCTGACCTGAGCCAGTTTGTCGTCAGCAAACTGACTGACAACTACCCACAACTGCTGGACAAGGCCCACTCCGCTGGCAGCACCAGCGCCGTCATCCATGAAAAAATTAGCGCGCAACTCAATAAGATGAGCGAGCAATCCACCGTCAACAAAATGGTGTTTGGCACTCTGCTGCAAAAGTTTGATTTTATTTCTGTGATAAGCCGGGTATTGGAAAACAATCCCGCCGCAGGCTCAGAAAGCCGTGAAGAAACTGCAGACAGGATAGCCAGGGCCCTGCAAGAAAAATTGAATGCCAATGATTTGAAACCGGATTTACAGGCACCAGCCAGGCTGGTCGCTGGCAATATTGCAGCGGCATTGTTTTGTGCGAGTATATTGCCTGTTATATTCAGGTAGGGAGTGAAGAGCTTGGATAGTGCGTAGGTTGGGCCGGATTCGTAGGTTGGGCTACGCTTCACCAGCCCAACACTGGGCGATTAAATAACGTATGCGTTTATGGAAGCCGAGTGTTGGGCTGATACCCCGTAGCCCAACCTACAATCCGTAGTCCAACAACATGGCCCAACCCATAATATTACCCACCCACACTCGCATCCGAATCACAAGCCGTGCCCGCCGCTATCCAGCGTTTTACCCGTCTCGCAAACCAGCTCTGCCACGAAATCGGCAGCAAACGCACATAATTCGCAGGCTGCACTAACATCCCGCAGCGATATTGCTGCACATCCGCATGCCACTCCAGCGCCTGGCAACTGCCACGAAATTGCAATAAGAACACCCGCGCCACCGGGCAAGGCTCAGCCGCGCAGCACACCCCACAACCATTGCAAGACTGACCCAGGGCAGGCTTGGCTGGTGCACTGGCTTGCAACCAGATAACCGTGGATGAAGTCTGCCGGGGCTTCAAGATAAGAACCCGCTTTCAAGAAGGTTTGCGTTTGCCCCTGAAGAGTCGCCACAGGCCACCCAGCACGACCGGGATGACTGCAGCACCAACGCCAACCAGGACTACCGTATTCAAATGGTCACGCAGAATAGGAATATTACCAAAATAATAACCAGCAAGCACCACACTGAACACCCACAGCAAGGCACCCAGCACATTGTAGAGCTGGAAAGTCTTGTGCGTCATCTCGGAGAAACCTGCCACAAAAGGCGCAAAGGTACGTACCAGAGGAATAAAACGTGCCAGCACCACCGTCTTGCCGCCATGCTTTTCATAAAACATATGCGTTTTCATCAAGGCATTGCGGTCTATCCAGCGGAAATCTTTTTCCATGACCTTGTGCCCCAGCAGGCTGCCTATCCAGTAATTGATGGAGTTACCAGTGATGGAGGCAATCACCAGCAAGGCGATCAGCACCCAGACATTGATGGGGGCATCGGGCGCGGCGCACAGAGCACCGGCGATGAACAACAGCGAATCCCCTGGCAGGAAAGGGAAAACAACAAAAGCCGTTTCACAAAATACGATGGCAAACAAAATGACATACACCAGTGCGCCATACTGCGTAACGAAAGTGCCCAGCATTTTATCGACATGCAAGATCACGTCGAGGAGTTGCATAAAATCCATTATTGTCCCAGGGTCTAGATAGTCTGTACATAAAGCCGCCGCAATCATACACCAGACGGCAATGTCTGAGACGCCTGACAGGTATAATCATGGCATGAATTCGAACCCTGCTACCCATCGCCCCATACAGGCACTGCCCGACAACCTGATCTCACAGATCGCCGCTGGCGAAGTCGTGGAACGGCCCTCTGCCGTCGTCAAGGAAGTACTGGAAAACGCCCTCGATGCCGGTGCCAGCAATGTTGTCATCCGCCTGGAAGAAGGCGGCGTCAAGCGCATTGCCATCACCGACAATGGCCGCGGCATACCGCCAGACCAGTTAACACTGGCCGTAGCCCGCCATGCCACCTCCAAGATCGCCAGCCTTGATGAGCTTGAGCATGTTGCCACTCTGGGCTTTCGCGGTGAGGCTTTAGCCTCCATCGCCTCGGTATCCCTGCTGACGCTGACCACCCGCACCGTAGATGCACCCCATGCCTGGCAGATAGAAAACGGCAAGGTCTCACCCGCCTCCGGCGCGCAAGGCACGACCGTGGACGTGCAAGACCTGTATTACAACACCCCGGCCAGGCGCAAGTTTTTAAAGTCTGAGCAGACAGAATTTGGCCATTGCGCCGAGATCGTGCGCCGCATCGCCCTGGCCAGACCCGATGTCTCGTTTTCACTGAGCCACAATGGCAAGGCCGTCGATCACTGGAATGTCAGCGCCATCGACAAGCGCAGTGCGCAAATTCTGGGCGAAGCATTCTCGAATGCCCGCCTGTCACTCGATGAAAGTGCAGGCCCCTTGCGCATACACGGCTTTGTTGGTCTACCTACAGCATCCAAGGCCCGCGCCGATGCGCAGTTCTTTTACGTCAATGGCCGCTTCGTGCGCGACAAACTGCTGACGCATGCCGTGCGTGCTGCTTATCAGGACGTATTGCACGGTGACCGTTATCCATCCTATGTACTGGGGTTGGATCTGGACCCCGCGCTGGTCGATGTGAATGTGCACCCATCCAAGATAGAAGTACGCTTCCGCGACAGCCGCTCTGTGCATCAGTTTGTCTTCCATGCAGTCAGCCGCGCCTTGGCGCAAACATCGGCGACTGCATTTGGTACTGTACCCGGCCCCATGTCTGCTGTCTCTGGCATCGCTGCACCTGCAAATGGAGGTACGCCTTGGATAGCCGGTGAGCAAACCACCTTTGCAGCGCAGTTTGCCAACCCATCCCCCTATGCTGGTGGTGGAGGTGGCGCAAGTAGCGGCAGCGGCTACGGCAATGCCTACCAAAACCCCTACCGCCCACAGCCAAATGGCGGCGTCACCCAAAGCATGGAAAGCTATGGCGCCTTCTTCCGCCCCAATGCAAATAGTGGCGTCAACGAGACCAGTGCCAGCTATGCCCCTGCCAACCAGGTTGCCAACAGCCTGCCAGATGACGACTACCCCCTGGGTTTCGCCCTCGCCCAATTACATGGCGTGTACGTGCTGGCACAAAACAGCAAGGGTCTGGTATTGGTCGATATGCATGCCGCCCATGAACGCATACTCTACGAACAATTAAAAAACGCCCTGGATGAAAACAGCATGCCGGTGCAACCCATGCTGATCCCCATCACCTTCTTTGCCGATGCAGTAGAAGTCGGCACGGTAGAAGAACATCAGGACACCTTGAAAGCCCTGGGTTTTGACATGGCCGCCATCTCGCCAACTACGCTGGCCGTACGCGCCGTGCCAGCGCTCCTGAAGAATGCCGATGCCCAGTCACTGGCGCGTGATGTCTTGCGTGAAGTGCGCGAATTTGGCGGCTCCCGCGTGTTGATAGACAGGCGCAATGAATTGCTCGGCACCCTGGCCTGCCACACCGCCGTGCGCGCCAACCGCAGCCTGACCGTACCAGAAATGAATGCCCTGCTGCGCCAGATGGAACATACAGAACGCTCAGACCAGTGCAACCACGGTCGCCCGACCTGGGTGCAACTGGGTTTGAATGATCTCGACAAGATGTTCTTGCGTGGTCAATGACGTGCCCAAAAGCGTGATCAATACCGTGCAGACATCCAAAGCATCCGGGAAACAGACAGCCCAGGCCATCACCCAGTTCTCGACAGCGCCCCTGTTCTTTTTGATTGCCGCATTTTTGATGCTGCAACCCTTAAGCACTGACCTGTATCTGGCATCGCTGCCCAGCCTGGCGGCAGTGTTTGATGTGCCTGCCTCAACAGTACAACTGACGCTGTCCATCTTTGTCGCTGGCTTTGGTGGCGCACAGTTAATCATAGGCCCTTTGTCTGACCGCTTTGGCCGTCGCCCTGTGGTGATAACGGGGCTGAGTCTCTACCTGCTCGCCAGCCTCTTGTGTGCCGCATCGCAAAGCATGGGCATGCTCATCATTGCGCGCTTTTTGCAGGCGCTGGGCTGCTGCTCTGCCGTCATCATTGCGCGTGCGATAGTGCGAGATGCTTATGATCCGCAAGATAGTATCAAGGTCATTTCCAAGGCCAGTAGCTGGGTATCTGCCGCGCCTTTGCTGGGGCCTATCCTGGGTTCATTTTTGCAAGTCAATCTGGGCTGGCGTGCAGCGTTTTTTGTACATGCCTTGCTGGCAGCGGCCTTGCTCATCATGGTCATCTTGCGCCTGCCAGAAACCAATCTGTATAAAGACGCCAAAGCCACCAATGTCAGCGGCTTGCTGCGCAATTACCGCATCGTGCTGGGTGCGCCTGTGTTCTGGGTATATGCCTTGCCGGGTGCATTGTCGTATGGATCAATTTTTGTCTTTATCTCTGGCGCATCCTTTGTACTGATCAAGGTGCTGCTTTTGCCTACAGCCTGGTTTGGTTATTGTTTTGCCTTTGGTGTATCTGGCTACCTCAGTGGCACCGTGGTATGCCGCCGCCTGCATGCGCGCTTTGGCACCAAAATCACCATGCGCATAGGCAGCAGCCTGTCTCTCGCTGCTGGTGCGACCTTTCTGGCAATGACACTGGCAGGTGTGCAGCACTGGACCATGATACCGCCCATCATGTTCATGACCATGGGTGCGCATGGCATCAACTTCCCTATTTCGCAATCCAATTCGGTCTCGCCTTTCCCGCAACAGGCAGGCACTGCCGCTGGCCTCATGGGTGCGCTGTATATGGTGGTCGCCTTTATCGTCGGCAGCATCGTTGGTGCCACGCATAATGGCACGGTCTATCCGCTCGCCATCATCGCCTGCAGCATGGGCAGCCTTATTTTTATCGCCGCCCGTGTCTTACCAGCACTGATCCCGGCAGAACAACCTGTATGAATATCCACACAACTACGTCAGTACAAAAAGTCATCGCCATCATGGGGCCTACCGCCTCAGGCAAAACCGCTGCCGCGCTGGAAATTGCGCGCCACTACCCGGCAGAAATCATCTCCGTCGATTCTGCCCTTGTTTACCGCGACATGAACATAGGCACGGCCAAACCCAATGCAGCAGAACTGGCCGCCGTACCCCACCACCTCATCGACATCATCGACCCGGCAGAATCCTACTCGGTAGCGCAATTTCGCAAAGACACGCAAAGACTGGTCAGCGAGATACAAGCCAGGGGCAAACTGCCCCTGCTGGTAGGCGGCACCATGATGTATTTCAAAGCCCTGATGGATGGCCTGGACGACCTGCCCGGCGCAGACCCCGCCATACGTGCAGAACTCGATGCAGAAGCCGCCCGCATAGGCGTACCCGGCCTGCACGCCAGACTGACAACGCTCGACCCCGAAACCGCGGCAAGGCTCAAACCACAAGACAGCCAACGCATACAACGCGCCCTCGAAATCATTGCCATCACCGGGCAGCCCATGTCCGCCCTGCTGGCCAAACAGGAACGCGCCGCCCCGCCCTTTGACATGCACGCCATCTCGCTGGAACCATCCGACCGTAGCGTACTGCACCAGCGCATCGCCCTGCGCTTTGACACCATGCTAAAGCAAGGCTTTATCGATGAAGTCAAAGCCCTAAAACAAAGACCAGACCTGCACGCCAACCTGCCATCCATACGCTGCGTAGGCTACCGCCAGGCCTGGGATTATCTCGATGGCATAACCACCCTGGCAGAAATGCGCGAACTAGGCATCATCGCCACCCGCCAACTCGCCAAACGCCAGGTCACCTGGCTAAGATCCATGCCAAACCGCATTATCATCGACTGCCTGGCAACCGATGCACAGGCACAAATCATGGACAGCGTCAGACAGGCACTAGCAATCCCAGAGTGAACCCCAGTCAAGCTCACTACGAGCTTTGCTGGGAACCTCAGTACGAACCTCATTTTTAACAATACGCAGCGTAATTCAGACACAAAACCAGAAATGCTTTGCTTTTTAGGCAAAAATAGCCGCAGTTTCCATCAAAATCTGGTTTTGCATATTGACAGTCAAAAGCCAAACTGACATAATCGCAGGCTTCTTGGTGATATAGCTCAGTTGGTTAGAGCACAGCACTCATAATGCTGGGGTCGGTGGTTCAAGTCCACCTATCACCACCAGAATTTTCTTGCAGAGCGATCTGCCAGATGCAAAGAACCCGCTTTTAGCCTTGTGCTTGAGCGGGTTTTTTGTTTGCTTCGCGCCCTAATCTTCATAAGAACTAACGAAGATATTTAAAGTTGGCAGTATTTTCTTATTTGCTATTTTAAATGGGTATTTAAACAATCAGATAAGTTAATATCTCTTTGATAAAATATATGCCACTAGATTAGATACTTCGTACGCTTTCACTATTAATAAACCTCATGAGAGACTTGCCAATGATCAATAACGATTTTTCTGGATCGGCCGAGATCAATGATGAAGGCATCAAGAAGCATTTTAAAAACTATGATTCGTGGCAAGCAATCTTTGAATTAATTTGGAATGGATTTGATGCTAACGCAAAATCTGTAACCGTTTCAGTTGAGGAAAATGAGCTTGGGTCCACAGAGTTAGTTTGGATAATTGACGATGGTGATGGGATTGATTTTTTACATCCTGAAAATAATTTTAAAAAATTTAACGACTCTTTAAAAAAAGAAGACGCTGACCAGCACGGATCACATGGTAGGGGGCGGCTTGCATTTCACAAACTCTGCCACAAAGCAACATGGCATACTCGTTTTAACGGCGCTGATGCACAAATCAGCATAAACGAAAGTAGTATTAAAAAATTTTCCGGCATAAAAATTGACTCAAAAATTCAACATCCAAAATTAAAATTTTCAAATAGTGGGACGTGTGTAGAACTATCAAATATTCATCAGAACTTGCCAGCGATTGAGAAATTGATAGAGCACTTAGCAAACGAATTTGGATGGTATTTGGCTCTGAATCCTAGCCGAAGCATTACAGTAAATGGCAATAAAATTCCCGTGCCAGCCCATGAAATTTTCTCAAAAAAAATTAACGCAAAAGATATTGCTTTTGAAATTAAAGTGATTTGCTGGGATCAAAAGCCAAGCTCAGAGAAATCCTACACTTATCTCTTAAATAGTAACAATAAAGTGGTGCACCGGGAATTAAGTAGTTTAAATAACAAAGCCAACTTTTTTACTAGTGTCTATGTTTCATCGTCATGGGCAGATCATTTCTGCACTAAGAAAAATGACCTATTTACGGTATCAGAAAACAATCCAGAATCACAGATTTGGAAAATTTTAAGTAAGGAATTAGGTGAATTTACACAATCTGTGTATGACGCGTTCCTACGAAAATTTGTCGATTTTGAAATTGAAAAATTTAGCAATGACGGAGTATTTCCTGAATACAAAGGAGAAGATCCTTCTTACGCAAAATGGAAACTCAGCAATACAAAAGAATTGGTAAAAACAATTTTTTTGGCAGATCCGTCAGTATTCTCCTCATTAAATAAGAAGCAACGGAAAATCATTGTTCGATTCTTGGACAAGCTAGCTGTTTCAAATGAAAACGATAGCTTATTTGAAGTCTTAGATAGCGTCCTTGATTTAGATTCAAGCGCGTTAAATACATTAGCGTACCAACTAAAGCGAACAAAGCTTGAAAATATAATTGCGACGATTGAAGTGCTTCAAAGACGCCAGCAAGCGGTAGACAAACTTCGTGAAATAATGAATTTCAAATATAAGGATGTTTTAGAAACACCTGACTTACAGAAAATTATAGAAAACAACACATGGCTTTTCGGACCAAAGTACGAAACAATTGGAGCAGAAGAGGATAGCTTTACAAAAATAGTAAAAGATTTGCGCAACGCATTAAAAGACATTAATCAAATTTCAAATAATGATCTTGAAGACGGGGCTACTATAGAAGGTGCGAAACGCCAAGTAGATTTATTCCTGGCGAGAAAAATGCCAACCCTAGATTCTGCGGGAAATAAAATTTTTAAGTGCGTGATTATAGAAATTAAAAGGCCCAGTGTTGCACTCAATGTTACACATCTTCGACAACTAGACGACTACGCAGCAATTCTAAAAAAATATCCCGCTTTTAGTAGCGAAAAAATACATTTCGAGTTGATTTTGGTGGGTAGAAAAATTTCAAATGCAGATACTGAAATTGGAAGTCGTCTAAGCAATCTCATTCACAAAGGTGAATTAGGCTTAGTTACTGATGATGGATCATCAAAACGTTACGTCAAAAACTGGTTCACAATTCTAGATGAATTTGATCTTTCCAATGGGTTCATGCTCCAAAATCTCAAACTGCAAAGAGATAGTTATACAGAAGTTTCAGAGACACAGCTAATCGATGAGTTACAAACTATTCCAAATTGAAGTGGCTACCGACGAAGAGTTTAATGGCCATAATGGGGCCGATTGCCCAGCATGTTTGCCAGCCGGACTACGTCGCGCTATGGTTTGACAACGCCCATGTTTTACCTGCAGGCGCTGATGTTTGTCGATTACCTTAAGGCCAATAATCACACGGCATTTAGCAAGGCATTGCATGATATTGCCATTGGCAAGGATTTTCCAGAGCAGTCTCAAGTCGGCTTACAAGGTATCGGTTGTGTCATACTAGCCCGCATTTATCGCGTCAGTCGGCTCCATCATGTCGCTGGCAGAAGAAGGTAAGATGGCAGTCACGGACAATATCAACATTTACCTGTCTACTCCACACAAGGCAAGCAGATCAATATAGAAAACCCGCTGACACACTCCAAGAAATGCTTGAATCGACTGCTTTAAAAGTAATGCTTAACTCGCTATGCACCAACAACATCCTGTGAATTTTCGTGATGTCAGCGATGCCTTGGGGCTTTGGCTTGATGATGTGCCGTTTCCAATTGGGCGCTTAATTCGTGGCGGTAAGTTTGACACCATATCTACACTCGCAGATTTGGGGTCTCCCAAGACAATTATCAATTTGCGGCAAGGGCCCGACCCACAA
The DNA here is from genome assembly GCF_049339865.1 of Undibacterium sp. TC9W. Taxonomy (NCBI): domain Bacteria; kingdom Pseudomonadati; phylum Pseudomonadota; class Betaproteobacteria; order Burkholderiales; family Oxalobacteraceae; genus Undibacterium; species Undibacterium sp. TC9W. The sequence continues at coordinate 226,358 of NZ_JBMPPJ010000010.1, forward strand.
CATCTCGACGCAAAACTGATACACCTTCCTGCTACTGATTCAGTTGAGAATTACGACACCAGTCATTCAAAGGTACGTCGTTGGATTGCCACGGTCCTGGAAGCCTTAGTTGATCCCGCAACTCAATGGCCGGTCTATATTCATTGCACCTCGGGGCGGGATCGTACTGGTGTCGTAGTTGCTGCCACATTGTTACTCATAGGCATCCCCAGAGAAGTCGTTGTTGAGGAATTTTTATTGAGCAGCGATGCCGAACGCGAATCTGTTTTGCAGGCAATTGATGGATTGTGCAATCGTTCACATGATCCGCTGGTCGATCCACAAAGACTGAAGCAAGCACTTTTTGGCATTTAGTGACGCACTTTGCTAGATTATTTGCGTCTGTGCGACCCACGTTTAGAGCCCAATCCTATTTAGTAGCAGTCAACGACAGGAGTGATTGTCGAGGTAAAGCCAGGCATTATTCAACACACACCAAACGTAGTAGCTCGCCAAGGCTTACTGACATAGCGTTGCGCAACAATTTCAAGAGCTAGGGTAGTTTATTATCGGGCAGCTGACAAAACTGATAAGAAGGTATCAGCTTATCCACATTATCCGGTATCGACACAAGGCTTTCTTGTCTGTATCTTGATAATGCGCTCAATTGGCGCATTTCATAACCTGTCGAGGAAGACGATCATGTTGAAAATAGTAGTTGCCATGTTGATGCTATTGGCTATCCCTGTGTTTGCTCTAGAAGTGACTGAAAGCGCACTTAAAGGTAGCTGAAGAATTGTTTCGTTTAACGGCACTCTCAATGAAGATGATGACAGATGGGAATATAACGCACATCACATGACACAAGTGACCTATTCAACGAGCGGCAAGATTCATATGATGAGTCCATCGGTATATTACATCACGGACGGTCATTTGCTGGCGTTCGATTTTGGAATCCTGAAAATAAGTCAATTCGACAATAAGACCATGAAAGCCAGCGTCAGTGGAACAGACTTTGTATTTGAAAAAGCCAGTGATGATGTGTATGTGAAGCCAAAGGCGAAAGAAAAAACAATATCCAAAGAAGTCGTTGACATGGCGTCTAGCATGGCGAAAGCACTATTTGGCCAGGGTGAAGAAAATGCCGAAGCATTGAATTGCTCCAAAGCTGTCAAAGACAGCTGGCGTTTTCTGGATCAATCAATATTGCAAGGAAAAGTCAATTTTAACGATGGTTATCTCAGTAGCCAGGAACTTGCCAACACTAGCAAAAAAATCAACGCCGTTCGCGATGCGATTGACATAAATTCGTGTGAGGCTTCGCACGGGAAAACGAAAGAATTCTATCTTTGTCTTAGCAATCCGAAAAACATCATTTTGTATTGCGCAGAAAAATATCAATTCAACGCAAGTCCCAATGCATCTCTCGCCAAGTGAGCGTCACCTGTTTCAGACCTCATCTCAAAAGAGTGACGCCCTGATGATACCTGTAGTACCGCCATGCACTCAGAATATGTATGTTTCTCTGAGAACTTTTGACGTTTCTACTACGCTCTCGTTCAGAAGACACGATTTTCCTGGAATGAGTATCACCCGAGGGCGATGTTGAAGTAAGGTATCAGGTTTTGCCCACCAAGATCGACGCAACAGGTTCGGCGTTGAGCTGATTGATGTGACTTAGGTAGGAAAAGACGCTTACCCCATGAGCACATAGCATCGTTTAATATGTCACATATAGCCAACTCATTGCCTGCAATCGCGAGCCTGTAAAAAAATCTGTGTAAGTTCTCCCGGAACTATTGGTGAGCGTTGATGCGCTCCCCAAATTCTATATCAAAGCGATTCAATGCCTGTCGCCAGTGTTGTATAGGCATGGTCCATTTCTT